>JALVAL010000583.1 GCA_027011205.1 Gammaproteobacteria bacterium | reverse complement strand
CTAAACTAAAACTACTGAAAAAATATTACAAATTAAGCAGTAATTTTTTCAATTTTAATTTCAGTATATGACTGACGATGCCCCATCTGCTTACGATGATGCTTACGACGTCTGAATTTTACAATAGTGATTTTCTTGCCACGACCATGAGAAGCAACTGTCGCAGTGACCTTGCCGCCATCCACAAATGGGGTTCCCACTTTAATATCTTCACCATCAGCAACCATCAGAACGTCGTTCAAATCGATGCTGGCACCTTCTTCTGCGTTAAGCTTTTCCACTTTCAGTGTTTGACCTTCAGATACTTTATATTGCTTACCGCCGGTTTTAATTACCGCGTACATAGTTGTTTACTCCAAAAAACCTTTACCTTTAAAAACCACTTTTAAAAAAACCAAAGTGAATGCTTTGTCCCCAGCCCAAAAAAAGTCCCCAAAAAAAGGTCTAAGTCTAAATAGACCCACATGACAACAAAATAAGAACAAAAGCAATTAAATCAAAATCTAAGACCGTCAATTTTAGCCTGTTTTTACAAACCTTGTCAAACCCCAGACCGTTTTATTTTTTAATCCGAAGTAAAAAGAAGTAAAAACCTGAAATGTCGGTCTTTTAAGCACATTTGACTTGACACATTCCGTAGGGAAACTTACGATCTCTCAACTGTGGTTTTGGGCAGGGTTTATTATTTGCCTGATTGCTCAATTGAATGCTTAAATTGATGGCCGGATATTATATACTGATAAAATGACAATTGAAGACGTTTTTAAACTAATTGAAGGTGATATGAATCGAGTTAACAGCCTGATCCAGAGCTGTCTTCATTCTGAAGTGATTTTAATTAACCAGATCAGCCAGTACATCATCAATAGCGGCGGCAAACGTCTACGTCCGATTATTGTCCTGCTCAGTGCCAATGCCTTTAATTATGCTTCTGAAAAAAACGGCGAGCATGATATTATTCTGGCAGCCGTCATTGAATTTATTCATACCGCCACTCTGTTACATGATGACGTAGTGGATGAATCCGAATTACGCCGAGGCAAAGATACCGCCAATGAACTCTGGGGCAATGCTGCCAGTGTTCTGGTCGGCGACTTTCTGTATTCCCGTGCTTTTGAAATGATGGTCGGTATCGGTCGGATGAAGGTGATGGAGATACTGTCACATTCCACCAATACCATTGCCGAAGGTGAGGTACTGCAATTACTCAATTGTAATGATGCTTCAACCACCGAAGCACGTTATCTGGAAGTCATTCATTTTAAAACTGCTAAATTATTTGAGTCGGCAGCACAATTAGGCGCAGTGGCTGCTGAGCAGAGTGAGGCCGTTGAACAGGCCATGGCGCGATTCGGCATGCATCTGGGTACTGCTTTTCAGCTGATAGATGATGTGCTGGATTATAGCGCCAGCAGTGATGATATGGGAAAAAATGTCGGTGATGATCTGGCTGAAGGCAAACCGACACTGCCGCTGATTTATGCCATGCTAAATGGTTCCAAAGCTGAAGCTGAGATGATTAAAACGGCCATTGAACAGGGTGGACTGGAGCAGATTGAGGCCATTACTCAAACCATTCATGCCACCGGTGCCCTGGATTATACTCGCAAAGTTGCCAGAGACGAAGCCGATCAGGCCATTAACCAGCTGTCTTTAATCCCCGACACCCCTTATAAAGAAGCTTTAATTACCCTGGCCAACTTTTCCGTAGAACGCAGTTTTTAACTCCCAACTCACGACTTTCTTTTATGATACCCCACCCGCACAGAAACCGAATCGGCAAAACGCAGAGCATGGGGTTTATCTATTTCAACCTCAGCCTGCAAGACTTCATCCAGGGGACGGATTAAATCAATAATCTCTGCCGCCATTTTTTCCAGTAAGTTAAATGACTGAGTCTCCACTCGTTCTATCACCTGCTTGGTCAGCACTTTGTAATTACAGGCATTATCTACATTATCCGTCTGAGCAGCGGCCGTGGCATCATAATTGAGGCTAATATTGATGATCACATCCTGTTTTTTAATTCGTTCTTCTTCATTAAAACCAATAAAGGTTCGCAAACGAAGATTTTTTATTTGAATAGTCACTATCATTTTAAATTGTTCTAACGGATCAGACGTAAAAATTCAGAGCGGGTAGAAGGTACATCCCTGAAGGCACCCAGCATCATGGAAGTGGTCATCATGGAATTCTGTTTTTCCACACCACGCATCATCATACACAGATGCTTGGCTTCCAGAACCACGCCGACTCCTTTTGCCCCTGTCACCTGCATAATGGTTTCTGCAATCTGCTTGGTCATATTCTCCTGAATCTGCAGACGACGGGCATACATATCCACAATACGGGCAATTTTTGACAGCCCGATGACTTTACCCTGAGGCAGATAAGCTACATGACATTTGCCAATAAACGGTAGTAAATGATGTTCACACAGCGAATACAGCTCAATATTTTTGACCAGTACCATTTCATCATTATCAGAGTCAAAGATAGCGCCATTGACAACTTCATCAATGTCCTGATTATAACCACGGGTTAAAAATTTAAAGGCTTTAGCAGCACGTTCCGGAGTATCTCTTAATCCATCCCGCCGCAGGTCTTCTCCCACGGCAGAAATAATATCGGCAAAACTGTCTTTCATATGTTCTCTACTTATTTCTTTAATAAATAACAGACTGAATTCTAATCAATAACTTGATAATAAAACAGCCCTAATTATTAAGGACATTCCCTTTCATGCCAGTTCTGCTTGGCTTTTTGAAGTTTCTGATAGGCCTCCAGCAAGCTCTGATGACGATTCATTCCTGCTAAATTCAGTCCGACATCAGTCAGACCGTCATAGTGCTGCCGGCCTTCTATCAGGGCAATACAGCGGTCAATTATATGCTGACCATATAATGATTCAAAGCCGCTAAGATAGTCTGTTCTATGGCGCTGCTCATCCAGTTCTATATGTAGTAATGCTACTAATGCCCGGTAAAACTTTTCCCGTTCATCACTGAGCTGTGACAGTTCCAGGCACCATTCGCTCCAGTCCAGAGCCTGTTCAAAATCACCTCTGTGCAGGGCCAGCATCCCTTTCAGTTCACCAATGCGCAGGCTTTCCCAGACACTGTCAGGATCGGGTGCAATACCTATCAGACCGCAGACATCAGAGTGATCGCTAAATTCACTCTGTTCCAGTGCTTCGAGCAATTGTTTTGCCTGTTTTTTGGACAGACTGTTCAGATTTAGAATCTGTGCTCTGAAATCAATAGCTTCGTTATTATTCTGCCAGTGCAATTCATCTACCGGATAGATTTCTGAAATACCCGGCACCAGAATACGGCAGCCATACATGCCCAGATGCTCATAATCGGCAATATAAATATCTTTGTTTTCAGTATCCAGAAGCGAGACCAGAAATTCAAATTCTGACTGAGTGGTGTTGTCAAAATCCCAGTATACAAAATCATAAACACTTTTATGCTTAAAGAAGTCATAGGAGATCAAACCACTGGAATCAATAAAATGAGTTTCCAGATTAACCGGATCGGACACCGCCTCATCATCAAAACTGGGCGTCTGAAAACCATCCAGAGATTCCAGACGACGGCCCTGCAGTAATTCAGTCATAGTTCGCTCCAGTGCCACTTCAAAACTGGGGTGAGCACCAAAGGAAACCAGACAGCGGCCGGATTTCGGTTCCATCATCATAATAGCAATAACCGGATAACAGCCATCCAGAGAAGCATCTTTCACTGCAATATTAAAACCCTCTTTTTCCAGCGCCTGTTTAGCGGAAAAAACTTTCGGGTACATTTCAATAATATGTTCCGGTACCTGCGGCAGGCTGATACGTTCAGCAATAATTCTATTTTTTACATAACGCTCAAAGACTTCTGATAAGGCCTGAGTTCGGGCTTCCATTTTGGTATTTCCGGCTGACATGCCATTGCTGACATATAAATTGCCCACAATATTGACCGGAAACCAGATTGGCAGCTGATCGCTGTGGCGCATAAAAGGCGTCGCACAGATCCCCCGCTTACGATTGCCGGAATTGGTATCCACCAGCATTTGCGGGATCAGCTGTTGTTCAGGATCATAAAATGACCAGAGCCGCTCATCCAGTAACCCTTCTGGCATTTTCTTTGAATCATCAACAGGAAACCATTGTTCATCGGGATAATGCACAAATGACGCATCGGCCACGGCCTGCCCCAGATAATAATCGGCAAAAAAGTAATTACAGTTCAGACGCTCAAAGAATTCCCCCAGCGCACTGGCCAGACAGGCATTTCGAGTACTGCCCTTGCCATTGGTAAATAACAAGGGGCAATTCCTGTCCCGGATATTGACTGAATAGATGGCATTAACGGGATTAAGCCAGAGTGCCTCCTCAATATTAAAACCCAGCACCTTAAGCTGAGTCTGCATTCGTTCAATTGAGACTTCAAGTGCCTCATCTTTACCCTTAATCCAGGTTTTTGATGTCATTTATCTATATATTCCAGTGTTTTGCCAGTCGCCGCCTCAGAGCAGATCCCCTGTTTTCATGGATATCCGGGAATCTTTAAATCCCAGGAGCCTGTCCGAGAGAATAATTATCGTGAAGAAAGATAAAACACCCGTTCATTAAAATAAGACATATTCTGAAATCGGGGACTGCGTTGTTGCGGTTCTGTTTCTGATAGTTCCAGTAACTCAATATTAAAACAGGGTTCATACAGTTCATAAACCTCTTCCTGAGTAACGGAAAAAGGCGGTCCCTGCTGTTCATTTTCATTATAATCCAGTGTTAATAGTAACATAGAAATTTTATCAGGTAATATTTCCCGCATTTTCCGAACATATTTCCGGCGCATTTCAGAGGGTAAAGCCACCAGAGCAGCACGATCATAAACTGCTTTAATATCAGTAAGTTGTTTCTTTTTCAGGGCAAAGAAATCACCGCAGAGCAGATCAATATCTTTACTCTGCCACAGGCTCATCTGAGCTTGAACCGTTACAGAATTTTCATCACAAATCACAGTTTTACTTGCAATTAACTGTTGTTCTGTATAAAAATCTTGCACCGCAAGTGTGCTGAGTTCATTACCAAGAACCTTCAGACCCTGCTGTGGAAAATAACACAGATCCAGACTTTTGCCGCATAAAGGTACAAAGACCCTGCTATTTTCAGTGATATTAAGCTTTGGCCAATACTTTGATAAATATGGATTTATTTTATTCTGATGAAACCCGATACGTTGTTCCTGCCAGCCTTGATGCCAGAATGAAGCGTGCATAATAAACCTGTGTAAAATATTTAATTAGAGTGAAAACTTGACAAAAGAACACCTTAACCATTATTCCTATATAAGGGAACTGGCTGAGAACATGATAAATAGAAAGTAATTAAAGATAAAGTACAAAACAAAAGTACAATACAAAAACTACAAGACAAATGAGAGTTTAAAAATAAAAAACTATGGGTAAATCACTGGTTATTGTCGAATCGCCTGCCAAGGCCAAAACTATTAATAAATATCTGGGCAAAGACTTTGTAGTCAAATCCAGTGTAGGTCATATCCGGGACCTGCCCACCAGCGGCAGCGGTAAAAAAGCGCCCATGGATCCCAAAGAACGGGCTCGACTGGCAGCTGAAGCCCGAAAACTCCCTCCGGAAGAACGCGAAAAACGCAAAAAACAACGGGCCCGGACCGCTCTGATAGAACGCATGGGTCTTGACCCTGAAAACGGCTGGAATCCCCGTTATGAAACCATGCCGGGTAAAGAAAAAGTCATTAACGAATTAAAAAAACTAGCCCGTAATTCAGACAATATCTATCTCGCAACCGATTTGGACCGCGAGGGAGAAGCCATTGCATGGCACTTAAAAGAAACCCTGGGCGAAGCGATTCATGATGATAAGGTGGTTCCTTTTAAGCGGGTGGTGTTTAATGAAATTACCGAAAAAGCCATTCAGGAAGCCTTTGCACAACCCGGTGAGCTGAACATGGATCATGTCAATGCTCAGCAGACCCGCCGTTTTCTGGATCGGGTTGTTGGCTATATGGTCTCTCCTCTGCTGTGGAAAAAAGTTGCTCGCGGACTTTCTGCAGGCCGGGTTCAGTCTGTTGCGGTCAAGCTGGTAGTTGAACGGGAAAGAGAAATACATGCCTTTATTCCAGAAGAATTCTGGGAAATTTATGCTGATCTGCAAACCGAAAAAGGCACGGGCAATCAGGATTTCCTGCAGGCACAGGTTGCTAAATATAAATCTGAAGACTTTCGTCCTACCAGTAAGGAAGCGACGGATAAGGCACTCTCTGAACTGGAAAAGTCAGACTATACTCTGACTAAACGTGAAACCCGTCCTAACAGCAGTCGTCCCCGCGCGCCCTTTATAACTTCAACTTTACAGCAGGCCGCCAGTACCCGTCTGGGTTTTGGTGTTAAAAAAACCATGATGATGGCACAGCGCCTTTATGAAGCCGGTTATATTACCTATATGCGTACCGACTCCACTAATTTAAGCAGCGAAGCCATTGCTGCCGGTCGAGACTATATTGAGACTCATTACGGCACGAAATACCTGCCTGAAAAAGCCAATATCTACACCAGCAAGGGCGGAGCTCAGGAGGCTCATGAAGCCATCCGTCCTTCCGATGTACATGTTAATGCAACGGATGTTGCGGGCGTAGACAGAGATGCACAACGACTTTATGAATTAATCTGGCGACAGTTTCTGGCCTGTCAGATGACCCCGGCAAAATATGAAAATACCACTTTGACGATCAGTGCCGGGGATTACAGCCTGAAACTCAAAGGCCGGACGGTATTATTTGACGGCTGGACCCGGGTAATGAAAGCTCTGGGTAAAACCACCGAAGATGTGATTTTACCCCCGGTTCAGGAAGGAGACGGCTTTAAATTACAGGCTTTACAGCCGTCACAGCATTTTACCAAGCCACCGCCGCGCTATTCAGAAGCCAGTCTGGTTAAGGAGCTGGAAAAACGCGGTATCGGCCGGCCTTCCACTTATGCCAGCATTATTTCCACCATCCAGGATCGAGGTTATGTGACCGCCCAGAACAAACGTTTTTACGCGGAAAAAATCGGTGCCATTGTCACTGAACGGCTATGTGAAAGCTTTAATCATCTGATGAATTATAATTTTACTTCTGAAATGGAAGAAAAACTGGATCAGATCGCGACCGGTGATAAATACTGGCAGGATGTTCTGGATGCGTTTTATCAGGATTTTAAAGCCCAGGTGGATAAGGCTGATAGTGATGAAGACGGGATGCGTGCCAATGATCCCACTTTAACAGATATCCCCTGTCCGCAGTGCAGTCGTCCAATGATGATCCGTACCGGTTCCACTGGCGTTTTTCTGGGTTGTTCAGGTTATAGCCTGCCGCCCAAAGAACGCTGTAAAGGTACTTTAAACCTGATCCCCGGAGATGAAGCAGTTGATGCGGATCAGGATGAAGAAGGTGAAGCCAAAGCTCTGATAGAACGCAAACGCTGTCCAAAATGCGATACCGCCATGGACAGTTATCTGATTGATGAACAGCGTAAACTGCATATCTGCGGTGATAATCCAGACTGTGATGGATTTATCGTTGAACAGGGTCAGTATCGCATTAAGGGTTACGACGGCCCGATTATTGAGTGCGATAAATGCGGCAGTGATATGCAGCTTAAATCCGGCCGTTTCGGAAAATATTTCGGCTGTACTAATGAGGAATGCAAAAACACCCGTAAATTGTTAAGAAACGGAGAGGCAGCACCACCAAAAGCTGACCCCGTACACATGCCGGAAATACCCTGTGAAAAATCCGAAGGCTATTTTGTGCTGCGCGATGGCGCGGCGGGTATTTTTATGGCTTCTTCTGCTTTCCCGCGTTCCAGGGAAACACGGGCACCGTTTATCCCTGAGTTATTAGCCCATAAGGATGAACTGGATCCCAAGTTCCTGTATCTTTGCGAAGCACCCACAGAGGATAATAAAGGTAATCCTGTGATGATCCGCTTCAGCCGTAAGAACAAGGAACAGTATATAATGTCCGAGGATAAAAATGGCAAGGCAACCGGCTGGACCGGCCATTACAGGGATGGACAATGGGACATTGAACTGCCTAAACCAAAGAGAAAAGCGGCTAAAAAGAAGGCTGTTAAAAAGAAAACTGTGAAAAAAAAGACGGTTAAGAAAAAAGCGACTGCTAAAAAGGCAGTTAAGAAGTCTTAGGGGTGGGATTGTTGCATATGAGAAATAAAACCTGCGAAGTGAACGTCGCTAATGTATCTATCGGTGCCGATCATCCGGTGGTGGTTCAGTCCATGACCAATACCGATACCGAAGATGTTATAGCAACCGTTAAGCAGTGTGCCGAACTTTATCAGGCGGGTTCTGAACTGGTGCGTATTACGGTTAATACCGAAGCAGCAGCGCAGGCAGTACCCAGGATTCAGTCCCAGCTGGAAAAAATGGGTCTGGATATTCCTTTAGTGGGTGACTTTCATTTTAATGGCCATAAGCTGTTAAGCAGGTATCCTGATTGTGCTAAAACTCTGGCAAAATATCGTATTAATCCCGGTAATATCGGTCGAGGTCATTCCCGTGATGATAAATTTTCTCAGCTGATTGAGCTGGCCTGTGAAAATGATAAAGCGGTGCGTATCGGGGTTAACTGGGGCAGTCTGGATCAGGAGTTAATGGCTCGCATGATGGACGAGAACAGCCTGTTAGCTGAACCCAGAGAACCGGTTGATGTCATGCATGATGCCTTAATAACCTCGGCACTGGATTCCGCTAAAACGGCAGAACAGCTAGGCCTGTCTAAAAATAAAATCATTCTGTCCTGTAAAATGTCCGGAGTACAGGATCTGGTCAAGGTCTATCAGGATTTAAGCCAGCGTTGTGATTATGCTCTGCATCTGGGATTAACCGAAGCCGGTATGGGCAGCAAGGGTATTGTCGCTTCCACGGCAGCCTTATCTATTTTATTACAACAGGGTATTGGCGATACCATACGTATTTCTCTGACACCGGAACCCGGAGCCCCCAGAGAAAAAGAAGTTCAGGTGGCTCAGGAAATTCTGCAGGCTCTGGAATTACGTACCTTTACCCCTACCGTTATCGCCTGCCCCGGCTGCGGTCGAACCAGTTCTGACACTTTCCAGCATCTGGCCAAAAATATTCAGGCCTTTTTAAAACAGTCTATGCCAGCATGGAGAACACAGTATCACGGTGTTGAAGATCTTAATGTAGCCGTTATGGGTTGTGTAGTCAACGGCCCCGGGGAAAGCAAGCATGCCAATATCGGCATCAGTTTACCGGGCAATGGTGAAAAACCGGTGGCTCCAGTGTATGAAGACGGCGTTAAAACGGTCACCTTAAAGGGTGATCGAATTGCGGAAGAATTTCAGGAGGTAGTTCTTAATTATATTCAGAGATCTTTTGGCTAATCAATTGATTTATTCAGGATGATACTCCATTCCTCAAACCCTCGTAGCACCTTTCATAAAAAACTTATACAGCAAAGGGATCACAAACAGCGTTAATAAGGATGAAAACGCCAGTCCCCAGACGATGGCTGTGGCCAGTGGCCCCCAGATCAGCGACTTACCGGCAAAACCGCTGGCCAGTGAAAACAGTCCGGCGATGGTTGTCAGTGAAGTGATCAAAATAGCTATAATCCGCCGTCTGGCAGCATAAATAATGGCATGATTAACACTCATACCGGCACGAAGCCGGGTATTGGCAGCTGAAATTAGTACGATAGAGGCATTTACGGCAATCCCCACCAGTGCCACAATACCGTACAGAGTATAGATACTCAACGGATTTGAGGTTATAAACAGGCCTGCCAGCACTCCGGTAAAGGCCAGCGGTATGGTAGCCAGAATTAACAGGGGTTGAAAATAGCTTTTGAACTGAGTGCCTATAATCAGATAAATCAGACCCACCCCCATTAAAAACAGATAAGGCATGGCGGCCAGACTTTCACCAATATCATCCAGTTCTCCGGAAAAATCCAGGCTGACATCCGGGTGTTTGATTTTCAAATCATGCCACTTTTTCTGAATCAGTTCATTGATCTGCAGGCTGTTTCGACCCCCGGCTCTGATGTCTGCTTCAACCAGCACTACCCGTTGTAAATTATGATGGCGTATCTGAGTACGGGATAAATGATATTGAGTATGCAGCAGTTCCTGCAATGGTGTTGTCATTACCTGTCTGGACTGTTTATCAAAATAGGCAATCGGTGTCTGCAGCCAGTTTTCTATGCTGTTAACGTTCTGATTCCGGGTGTTCTGATTTTCAGACCCCTCATCCGCCTTAACCCTGACAAAAACTTCTTCGCCACGATACTGAAAACTACTGACCCGCTCCCCTTCAGCTAAAATACGTATATCTCTGGTTAATGCCGCCGGTGATATTCCTGCCCGGTGTACTGCATCCTGATTAAGCTGCAAAGCCAGTTCCATGCTGCCGTCATTATCAACCACCGTCAGATTTTCAAGTTCGGGAATGGCCAGCAGCAGCTTTTTTAAATCCACCAGTGCCGCTGAAATTTTTTTAAATTCAGCTCCCTGAACTTTAATGCTGATAGCTCTTGCCACAGGAGGACCATCCTCCAGCTGTAAAATAGACATTTCCTTTACCCCGGTCATGCCCTTAAATTGCTCTCGCACCTTTTGATGCATCTGTTTTTGGGAGCTATTTAATTTATCCGGCAGGGAGATCATAATCTGTCCCAGATGCTCACCAAAAATAGCCTCGGTCTGAGTAAAATATATCCCGGCAAAGGAAAAGATTTCACGATAATCATCCCGCTCAAAAGCCTGTTTTATTTTTGCCTCCAGCTGCTGTATTTTCTGCAGGGTCAGATCAACCGGAGTACCTTCGGGCATTTGCACATTGGCATAAAAGACCGGGAACGGTTCCCCGGCAAAAAAGTCAATTTTAATTCGACCGCTTTGCAGAGCATAAATCGCGGCCGAAAACAGCAGCAGTAATATCATTAACATTAATTTAGGATGCCTGAGTGAACGAACCAGCAGGCGGGTATAGAACCATTGTAATGAATGGGTAAAACGACTTCGCCAGCGTGCCGGCTGGAAATTCAAGCGGGTGTCAGTAGTGGCAATAATATGCGCAGGCAGCATCCAGTAGGCTTCCAGCAGACTGATAAGCAGAGCAATAGTAACCACCAGCGGAATGACCAGCATAAATTCTCCCACAATACCCGGCAGCAGCATTAGAGGTAAAAAAGCAGCAATGGTGGTTAATACCGACGAAGTCACCGGTGCCATGACTTCCTGTAGGGATTCAATGGCTGCCCGGGTCGCATTAATGCCTTTTTGCAAACGAGTATTCATGGATTCAACGACCACAATGGCATCATCCACCAGCATTCCCAGAGCAATAACAATACCCAGTAAGACCGCATTATTCAGCGTCTGACCGATAGCGTTTAACAACCAGAAAGTACCCGCTAGAGTAAAAGGTATACCAATAGTGGTAAAAAAAGCAATGCGTGAGCCAAGAAACAGCCAGGTTACTAATAACACCAGAGTCAGACCAATCAGAGCATTATTCTGCATAATACTGATGGCTTTCCTGGTGATCTGGGTATTATCATCCACCATAATAAGCCTGACGCCCGTAACTGCTGAGAGACGATTCTTTTCAGCAATAAAGTGCTTTAAATCCGCTATCATCCGCAGGGTATTCACTTTATCTTTTTTAAATACCGAGAGCATAATGGCCGGTTGATTATGGTAACTGGCTTTAAGTTTCAGCCGTTCCTGCCCCATGTAAATGCTGGCTACATCACCCAGTAATACTTCATTTTCTACACCCAGAACAGGTATTTGAGCCAGCTTTTCCGGATCACTACTGGTACCAATAATGCGGATCAACCATTGCTGATCCTGTATATTAATGGTGCCTGCAGCACTGTCTCTGAACTGATTTTTAACGGTTTGGGCCACAATAGCAGGTGACAGGCCAAGACCGGTCAGGCGATCCATATCAATGTCCACTATCAGTTCCGGATCACTGGCACCGATTAAATCCACTCGCTGAATAAAACTCTGCCGCTCCATTTCCTTTTCCAGCTCACGAGCATAAAAGCGCAGATTATCATCATAACTTTTTCCCTGAATAACCAGAGTTGCTGTTGGGAATGCGCTGGACGATGTCAGTTCAATAATAAAGGGCGAATCGGCTTCTTCCGGCAGACGAGCATTGTCTATATATTGAATTTCCCGCCGTAAATCTGCCAGACGTTTATCAAACAGTCGCTCTGATATATCTTCAAAACGAACAATAATACTGGACATGGAAGCTCTGGAAGTGGACGAAATAAAGCGAATATCCGATACTCGTGCAATGCCTTCTTCCAGTGGCTGGGTAACACGTTTTTCAATATCTTCCGGTGATGCACCCGGCATAAAGGTATTTATCTGGATCCAGTTAAAATTGATAGTCGGATCTTTTTCTTTGGGCAGGGAAAAATAACTGAGAGTGCCCATTACCAGAACCAGAACAAAGGTCAGGTTAGCCAGCACATGATGTTGTAAAAGTCGCTCTAACAGGATCATTATTTAAGTCGTCAGTCGGCTATTTTGATGATTGACTGTTTATAAGCTCAACAGCCTGTTGATCATTAAGTGCCTGACGGCCCTGAATAATAATTTGAAATAATCATAGACATATATGGACGCCCCCCGAATGTCAACTGATTTTGGGTAATGAATTTCGTCGTTTTAAAGGAACTACACCCAAAATATATAAAATCCAGTTTCTATTTTATATCTGATGTAGTTAAAAAGGAGGGTATATATTGGGCATATTTTGTTACACGTGTAAATGTTTAAGTTCAGTAATATACAAACACATTAATATTTGGGGACAGACCTTACATTTTACATACCGCTCTTTTATTTTACCTGCAGTAAAGCACAAGATAAAATCATCCAGAAAGATGTCAATTGTAAGTTCCGCCCCTTATATCTTTGTGACTCCAATATCTTCAGTCGGGGGAAATCAAGGCTTTTGTTATCGCTCGATGAGCATTTTCCTCAAACTCAAGCCCTACGACGACGCGCCATACTCAGACCTGCCAGTCCCAGCAGTAAAAGACCTGTGGTTCCTGGTTCCGGCACGCTGTTGCCGCCATCGAAACCGCCGCCGCCGGCCTGTATTTCACCTGCGACAGTCAGACCAAAGAGTTGTCCAGTGGTATTCCAGCTTTGCTCAATGACACCCGTGGCGATATTGATCTTTCTAATCGCCGTACCACCGGTCGTACCGGTCCAGAAGGATGTGCCGTTCGAGTCGAGATTGAGCGCAAAAACTGAACCAATCCCTATGGAGTAGGTGTGCTGTAGTACACCGCTGGCATTCCAACGAAACACATTGCCGGTACCGGATGCAGCGATGACACCGCCATCAGACAGATAGCGCTTGGCATAGAGTGTCCCATACGACGAATCCGATGTAAACACCGTGTCGACAAGCGTTTCGGTGTTGAGTTCTCGAATCGTGCTGCCTTCGTTACTGTACAGCAACGTTTTTTGATCCGCTTTCAGATCAATCCAGTCGGTCCCCAGTTGCGTTGTGAAATCGACAATCTGAGCGCCTGTTGAGTCGACTTTCTTAATTTTGAAAGCTCCGGCATTGCCAATATAGGCATTTCCAGACCCATCGAAAACGATTGACTCATTCCTGCTATTGCCGGTTGCCCAAAGTGCATCGACCAGATTTCCATTGCTGTCAAATTTGGATACCCGATTGGAACTGAAAGCAGTGACATAAAAATTGCCTGCGCTGTCGAACGTACCACCCGTAGTAAAACCACCCAGCCCCGTATCCAGTGTCTGCTTAAGGGTGCCGTCTTGCGTATAGACGTTGACCTTACCGTTCCCAATGGAAGCGAGAACATCACCGATTGTAATCGGTATCGCCGATGCAGTGCCACTTAAGCCGAACCCCGCCACCAAAAATGCACCTAACAAACCGATTTTTCTTACTAGTTTAAACATAACAATTCCTCTCTTTCTTTTATGTAAGGTAATATGCATAGTGCAATAATTACACCAGTTATTTCAACTCATTGTAACTCATAAAATTTTCAGTAAACAGGTTTTACATATTTTCCTTGGGCAGATATAACTGTAAAAAAAGCTGACAGCCAGTAGCCTGGATGAAGCTTGCGAAATCCGGGTTTTTTATCCCCAATATTTCCATATTCCGCGTATGCTACATACGGGCTACGATATGACGATAATTGCCCTGCAAAATATCATGACCCTAAATACCAGGAGGGACATATAAGCAATTTGCTTTACATTTAGGCACACCTCAACCTCAGAATATTAAAATTCTGAAAAAATTGCGTAGCGGTGATGCCTTGTGTGTTTAGTGCAAGGAGCTGGAAGGCGGATAACCAATCATGGACAACCAGTCATCCACTTTTTGGCCAGAAACGCATTCATAGGCAAACGTCCCTTGGTAGGATCATTATTTAAGTCGTCAGTCGTCAGTCGTCAGTCGTCAGTCGTCAGTCGTCAGTCGGCTATTTTGATGATTGACTGTTTATCAGTTCAACAGCCTGTTGATCATTAAGTGCCTGACGGCCCTGAATAATAATTTTGCTGTCAGCGGCCAAGGTATTTGCTTCGATACGGGCAGATCGTCCTGTCAGGGCATTTTTTAAGGGCTGGAAGCGGGCAAAATACCGGTCATCCGGTTTGCTGACTAACACAAAGATGCCCAGCTGATTATTTCGGCTGACCAGTACATTAGCAGGAATATGTTGTTCCTGCAGGGTAATTTCCACCATGCCAAAAGCATTAGGCAAGGCTTTTTTGTCACGGAAACTCAGGCGAACCCTCTGATGCCTGGCACGAGTTTCTATACTGGGTACTACGGCACGAATGGTCAGCGGATAATGTTGTTTACGATAAACAAAATCCAGTGTCTTATAATGTAAATCATCCACCAGTCCCACCGGCACCTGCACTTCCACTTCCAGTTGGCGGGTATTTATCAGGCGCAGCAAAGGTGTACCCGGTGAGACATTTTCTCCCTTATGCAGTAGTCTCTGGGTAATAACCCCGTCAAACGGCGCCCGAATCTGACAACGGGTAATATTTTTTTCTGCCAGTTTAATTTTGCTGTCCATTAACTGCAGTCTGGCATCCAGCCGATGCAGGGCTGAACGCTGCTGTTGATGGGATTGTTCTGAAACACTGCTGGTTTTCAACAGCTTTCGGGAACGTTCAAATTTATAACGGGCAAACTGGTGATCCGCCTGCAGGGATCTTTTTTCTGCCTGTAATTGCTGACGAGTGAGTTCAAAATCATCACACTCCAGTCTGACCAGTACCTGATCAGACTGTACCCTGTCTCCAACCTGTACATCCACTGACTGAATCAAAGCAGAAAGCTGGGAACTGAGTAAACTGTTCTGCAGACTGATCACCTGAGCAGGGGCTTTTTTTAGCGGATGAAAGATAAGCTCAGAGAGCGGCACAATGGTAACCGGTACTATTTCATTCAGAGTCTTTTCATCCGGGGTCTTTTCAGCATAGACTGAGATACTCATAAGGCCGATCAAAATAAAGATACCAATAGATAAGAGTCTGCAGTTCTGTGTTTTATCCATCGTCATTTCGGCACGACTCTTTTTTAACTTGCTGCCAGACCTGTTCCAGTTCATCCACGGAAGCCTGTTCCATACGCTGACGGTCATGGGCATAATGATATTCCATTTGTCTGAAACGCTGGGCAAATTTATGATTACTTAAACGCAGGGCTTGTTCCGGATCAATTTCAAGTTTACGAGCCAGATTCACACAACTGAACAGCACATCGCCCAGTTCTTCTTCCAGCCGTTCATACTGAGTCTGCGGTACCGATGTTAAAGCACTGTCTTCAGGCTGCAATTGTTCATAAAGTGTCATTTCCTGTTCCAGCTCTTTGAGCTCACCCTCAATAACCGGTAAAACAGCTCTGGCAGTATCCCAGTCAAAACCAACCTGTGCAATTCTTTGCTGAATTTTAACCGCCCGGGTCATAGCCGGCAGAATTTTACTAATATTGTCCATCAGGCTGACCGGCATCTCTTCAGCCCTTACAGATTGTCCTTTTGCTGCCTGGGACTGTTGTTTTTCCAGTTCCTTCTGCTGCTCCCAGGCCTTTAAAAAAGCAGCCTCATTTTCATACTGATGATCGGCAAAGACATGGGGATGTCGGGACACCATTTTATCGGCAATAGCAGCGGCAATATCATCAAAATCAAACAAGCCTTCTTCCTGTGCCAGTTGCGCATAAAACACTACCTGAAACAGCAAGTCACCCAGCTCTTTTTTAACCTCATCCATATCACCCAGCTCAATGGCTTCTGCCACTTCATAGGCTTCTTCCAGAGTATAAGGCACCAGAGATTTATAATTCTGTTTCAGATCCCAGGGGCAGCCGGAGTCAGGATCACGCAAAGCGATCATAATATCCAGCAGACGCTGTAGTTGTTGCATAGTAAAATCCATATATCCAGAGAAAACAGGAATAGTATAACTTGATTGAGGAACAAACTATAAGACTGAAGTGATTCAACCTAAATAAATCAGTTGAACCTACTGCGAATGTCCATAGCACTGAATCTACAAGGCTTTCCAGAATATTTTGACTTCACCCGTAGGGTGGCTACGAATAAAGCCAAAATAACCTGTAAAACCTTCTATCTCCAGCACTCTGATCATTCTCGCTACGTTTCAACTGATTTATTTAGGTTCAAGAATCCTATCCCCCTCTCTAAGAAGGAGATAGTTTCGGGAAGGGGATAAAAAAGAAGCTATTTAATGACCAATGCCATCCATAGACAACAGAGCATTGATAACCTCATCTTCAAGGTTGATCCGAACCGCCATTAACTCACCGACACCATTAAGACAGTTTTCCAGTTTTTCACAGTCCAGTTCAGTAACATCACTGCTGTAACGATCATGAAAATCCAGCAATAACTGAGTATTATCCACCAGTTTGGGATAAACGCTGTCCGCAATTTTTAACACGGTAGTCCGGCGTTCCTTATTTTCTTCCAGATAATTATATAAATAAAAATGCGCTCTAGCGGTATAATCAACCATTGACTCACAGAAATCTTCCAGTACTTCCTTTAAAGTTTCGTCTATTTCAAAAGGATAATAAGTCATCACTTCCTTATACTGAGCCAGTGTTTTTGTCCTGGATTCGACCAGTGACTCGACAATGCGACGTGAATTGACACGACGATCTTTTACAATGGTATCCGCCATTTTTGCTTCCTGTTCTTCTATTTAGTTAGTGTCCATCCGGAAATTGCCTTCCTGGCAATTGTCCGGAACGTAAAAGAAAAAGTGTGATTTTTCTTTTCCTCCATTTTCAACGACTTACAGTCGTCAAAAATGAGCAGTACGTCCCTGTACCGCAAGTGTGCATCAATAAACGAATGCACACTAGTTAGTGGTTGTTAATTAAAAATAAGGTATTTA
>JALVAL010000582.1 GCA_027011205.1 Gammaproteobacteria bacterium | reverse complement strand
AAACTATATAATTTAGAGAATAGAGAATAGAGAATAGAGAATAGAGAATAAAGAATGAATCTTCGAGAACTCGAATATCTGGTTGCTGTTGATGAAGAATGTCATTTTAATCGAGCGGCTGAGCGTTGTTTTGTCAGCCAGCCCACACTTAGTGGCCAGTTAAAAAAACTGGAACAAGAACTGGGTGTTATGTTGATTGAACGCAATACCAGAAAAGTTTCTATGACCGATGCAGGAACCGCAGTTGCCCGGCAAGCCCGAAAAATTCTGAAAGAAGTGAAAGCAATCAAAGAGATCACTCAGAGTTTTGATGACCCCATGGCTGGCGAATTACAAGTAGGCTTAATTCCAACCATAGCCCCCTATTTGTTACCGGAAATCATTCCCGAGCTGAACAAAAACTTCCCTCAATTAACACTCTGGCTGCATGAACATTTAACCGCAATATTATTAGAAAAACTTAAAAATGCCGATCTGGATCTCCTTATCCTTGCTTTACCCGTTGATACTGACGAGTTTTCAGAAATAGATCTGTTTAAGGAAGCATTCTGGTTAGCCGTACCAACTTATAAAACATTGAGCAGGAAAAATATAATTAAGATGAGGGATCTGAATGAACAGGAAATGTTATTACTGGAAGAAGGTCATTGCCTGAGAGGACAGGCTCTGGATGTTTGTTTTACTGCGGGTGCTACTGAGAATAAAGCTTTTCGAGCAACCAGCCTGGAAACATTACGCTATATGGTGAGTGAAGGAATAGGAATGACACTCTTGCCGGAACTGGCCGTACCGAAAAAAAGGCACCCATCAGACACTATTAATTATATACCATTTAGTGAACCCAAACCTACTCGACGTATTGGGATGCTTTATCGTAAGGGAAGTTATCGTGAAGAGACCTACCAGAAGATAGCTCAGGTAATAAAAGAAAAATTATCTTAGCATTTTCTTTCTCGCGAAAAGCTCCCGAAAAGTCTTTGGCCAAAGTCAGGTAAAAGATGAACAGAACCTGGTGAAATTATGATATCTAAAGTGTATCATAGTGTTACATAGTGTTAATTGATTAATAGCGCTTTAGACTAAAAAAATATCTATTTGAGAGTATACCAAACCATATGAGAAAACTAAAATCCTGGCAGAAATTAGAAGAGCATTTTTCAGCTATTAAAAATGAAGAAATGCGGGATATGTTTGCAAACGATCCAGAACGTTTTAATAAATATTCATTAACCCTGGATGATATTTTATACGACTATTCTAAAAACCGAATTAATGATCAAACCCTTAAACTCTTATTAGAGCTTGCAGAAGAAGTTAATTTATCGACCTGGATAAAAAAATTATTTAAAGGTGAACCGATTAACCACACAGAAAATCGTGCTGTATTACATATGGCACTGAGGACTCAATCAAGTAAACCAGTTAAACTTGATGGGGTTAATATTTTACCTGATATTCATTATGAGCGGCAAAGAGTCAAACAATTAGCTGAAAATATTAGAACTCGCCAATGGCGCGGTGCCACCAATCAGTCCATTACCGATGTAGTCAATATTGGTATTGGAGGCTCTCACCTTGGACCACAAATGGTTTATGAGGCGCTAAAACCTTATACCTTGCATGATATTAATATTCATTATGTTTCTAATGTGGATGAAAACCACATCAATGACACACTTGTTTACCTGAATCCTGAAACAACCCTGTTTATTATTTCATCAAAAACCTTCACCACTCAAGATACTATGGTCAATGCCCGGACAGCCAAAAAATGGTATTTAAATAAAATGGGTAGTGAAGAATTTATTCACCGTCATTTTTGTGCGGTAACCTCCAATATTACACTAGCCAAACAATTTGGTATTAATGAGGGTAATATTTTTAAAATGTGGGATTGGGTTGGTGGACGCTATTCCATCTGGTCTTCCATTAGTTTATCCATTGTTATTGCTATCGGTTCAGATAATTTTGATCAACTTTTAGTTGGTGCTGATAAGGTCGACCGACATTTTCAAGACCGCCCCTTAGAACAGAACATCCCTGTTATCATGGCTTTATTGGGCATTTGGTATAATAATTTCTTTAACAGTGAAACGATTGCCATACTGCCCTATGATCAACATTTACACCGCTTCCCTGCTTATCTACAGCAAGCTGATATGGAAAGTAATGGGAAATCCGTTGATCGTGATGGCAAGCAGGTAAATTATAGTACTGGACCCATATTATTTGGTGAGATTGGGATTTCTGCTCAACATGCTTTTTTCCAGTTATTACACCAGGGCACCAAGTTAGTACCTTGTGACATTTTAGCTCCCATTTATAATATGGAACGAAACCTGACTCATCATCAGACCCTGATGTCTAATGTTTTTGCTCAAACCGAAGCCATGATGAAAGGCCGAGGTGAAAAAGAAGTCACTGAGGAATTAAAAGCACAAGGCCTGAATGCAGCGCAAATCAAGGCACTATTACCCTATAAAATATTTCCGGGTAACAGACCCACCAGTACCTTTATTTTTGATACCTTAAATCCAAAAACATTAGGTTCATTAATTGCATTATACGAACATAAGATCTTCGTTCAAGGGATTATTTGGGGAATTAATTCATTTGATCAATGGGGAGTTGAATTAGGTAAAAAGCTTGCAAATACGATACTATCGCAACTAGACAATGATGATGAAGTAACTAACCATGATTGCTCAACCAATGGATTAATTAATCATTATAAGAAAAAAAGAAACTTACCTAAATAAAGCTCCTGCAGGTAAAATCAATTAACACCTGTATGCCATGCATATTTTCAATGCTTTATCACCATCATTTTATCCAGCAGCATTTCATGCATGGAATACTGAATACCGCCCACGCCCATTCCTGATGAATTACGCCCACCAAAAGGCATCCAGTCGACACGAAAAGCGGTGTGGTCATTGACCATAACAGCACTGGCATTTAATCTGTTCACCGTATCCAGAGCAATATCCATATTTTTTGTATAAACTGCTGCCTGGAAGGCATAATCCAGAGAATTAGCCTGTTCGATAGCGGTATCACGTTCGCTATAAGAGTAAATACAAACAACGGGACCAAAAATTTCCTGAGTCGAAACTCTGACATTATCCGGTGGATTTAATAACACCGTAGGTTCATAACAGGACTCTGAAATACGTTGACCGCCACAAAGACAGGTTGCACCTGCAGTAATGGCTTCAGTCACCCACTCATGAACCCGATCAACTTCACGCGGCAATATCAATGGCCCCACCTCGGTTTTCTTATCCAGTGGATCACCAGTAATTAACTGTTCCGCCATCTTAGCCAGTTTGCCAGCCACCAAATCAGATAGCTTTTCGTGAACAAAAACACGCTGTACGGAAACACAGACCTGCCCGGCATGATAAAATCCACCTTTTAATAAAGCCGGCAGCATTGCATCAATATCAGCATCAGGTTCTACAATAACAGGAGCTGCCCCGCCATGTTCCAGAGCACAATGGGTACCCGGTGAAAGTTTAGAGCGTAAATACCAGCCGACCCTGGCTGAACCGATAAAGGATAGAAAGCTCACACGCTGATCAGTCACCAGCTGCTCGGCAATGTCTGTTTCACATAAAATAGCCTGACACCAGCCTTTGGGTAATCCTGCCTCATATAAAATATCCATAAAGGCTAAACAGGACAGAGGAGTCATTAATGAAGGCTTGATAATAACAGGAGCACCCACAGCAATAGCCGGTACAGTTTGATGAACGGTTAAGTTAAGCGGGTGGTTAAACGCACTGATAGAGGAGACCACACCAATAGGTTCTTTAAAAGTATAAGCGATACGATTAACTGAAGCAGGTGTTAATCCCATGGCTATCTGTTCACCTTTTATTTGTGCAATATGTTCCATCGCCAGCTGCACACCATTGATAGCCCGTTCAACCTCGGCTAATGAATCCATATAAGGTTTACCACCTTCCTGAGCGGCAATTTCAGTCAGTTCAGGAATACGGGTTTTCATAATTTCAATGGTACGCTGCAAAATAGCCATTCGTTGATGAGGTGCCAGCCATTTATCTCGCTCAATAAAGTGTTCATGAGCCAGCGAAATGGCATCTTCGAGCTCCTGACTGCCGGCCAGGGGCAGCTCTTTAATCAGTCGATTGTCATAGGGGGATAATACGCTTACTTTTTCATCAGTTTTTGTCATTATCGTTCTCACAACTTATATGTTATAAAATGCAGGTTTTTTGTTTTAGTTTTTCATTTAAAATAGCATGATTTAAGGAATAATCCACGGCCAGATCAATCAGATGAACCCCATCAGTTTGCAGACAGTTATCCAGAATTTCAGAAAAATTTTCACAACTATCAGGTCGATGACCAAATGCACCATAACTTTCTGCATACTGGACAAAATCCGGATTATTATAATCCAGACCAAAATTATCAAATCCTAAACCTTCCTGCTTCCACTTAATCATGCCGTAAGCACTATCATTTAAAATAATGACAATAAGATTTAGTTTTAAGCGAACGGCCGTTTCCATTTCCTGAGAATTCATCATAAAACCACCATCACCACAGACGGCAATGACTTTTTTATCAGGATTAATTAATTTTGCCGCTATAGCTGATGGCAAACCTGCCCCCATTGTTGCCAGTGCATTATCCAGCAGCAAAGTGTTGGGCTGGTGACAGGGATAATTACGCGCGAACCAGATTTTATAGACACCGTTATCCAGGGTCACAATGCCATTATCCGGCATTTTATCACGTATAATATTAACCACTCTTTGGGGCAACACCGGGAAGCGATTATCCTGTGAATATTTTGCCAGGTGGGTATCAACCTCAACTTTAATTTTATTAAAATAAGACTGATCCCAATTACTATTATCTTTAATTTTATCGGCAATTCTCTTAACTGATGTAGAAATATCACCCACCACATTTAATTGCGGGAAGTAAACATCATCAATCTGATTTGGGAAAAAATTCACATGGATAACTTTTTTACCACCCTGTTCCATTATAAAAGGCGGTTTCTCCATAATGTCATGACCCACATTGATGATCAGATCAGAGCAATTAATTGCACAATGTAAAAAATCATGATCGGATAATGCCGCAGTCCCTAAAAAATGTGGATGCCGTTCATCTACGACACCTTTACCCATCTGAGTACTAAAAAATCGTATCCCTGTGGTTTCGATAAAATAACCAAGGGCTTGCTGAGTTGATTTTCTATTTGCCCCTGCACCAATCAGTAATAAAGGCATTGTTGCCGCCTCAATCATTTCAGCAGCTGCCTGTATGACAGAATCATCCGCATCAGGGCGCCGATACGAAAACACCTCAAAAACCCGCTCTTCAACTTCCTCGGCAGCAATATCTTCCGGTAATTCAATATGTACAGCACCCGGTCTTTCTTCCATGGCAATACGAAAGGCTTCTCTGACCGAAGAAGGCAGGTTATTGGCATTGACAATTTGCCGGGTATACTTAGTAATTGGTTTCATC
>JALVAL010000581.1 GCA_027011205.1 Gammaproteobacteria bacterium | reverse complement strand
ATATTATAGCAATTATGGCAATACTCCAGACAATGACGGCCCCACTGGGTAAATCAAGAATAGCGGATAATATCAGACCTGTCAGATAACCTGAAAGACCAATAATATAACCCATGAAGAGTTTTTTTCTACCTTTTAAATTAACGCTTCCCAGGGCAGGAATAATTAAGCTTGAAAAAACCAGATAAACCCCCACTAATTGAACAGAACTGGTTATTGCTATGGCAAAAAGTATATAAAAACCATAACTTCCAATACGGTTTTTAAAGCGAAACCAGATCAGTGCAATTAATATTGAAATAACCAAAACGGGTATTAACTGATCCCATGTGACCCATAATATCTGCCCCACCAGCAGATCTTTTAAGTGCTCACCGCCATGAGGATTGCCGGCAAGTAAAAGAATACTGGCCGTTGCGGCCAGAACAAAGGTAATACCAATAACAGCTTCCTGATATTGACCCCATTTTTTCTCAATCTGTCCTAATAAGTAGGCACCCAGTAAGGCACTGGCCATAGCTGTAATCTGAATGGACCAGTCTCCATATCGATCCAGATCAAAATAGTGAGCAGCAATAACGCCCAGTCCTGCAATTTGTGCTATTGCTAAATCAATAAAGATAATTCCTCGTTTTAAAACCTCCTGCCCAAACGGCACGTGTGTGAGTAATACAATTAATCCGGCACAGAAGGCCGGTAATAAGATGCTTAAATCCAGGCCGTCATAATTCATTTGATATGATCCTTTAATAATTGAATTAAACGATCCATCCAGTGAAATAAGGTTTCATTATCACTAACTGTCGACGGTAATGCGACAGCTGTTATCCCTGTTTTGCTGGATAACCAGGTGGCTGCTTTGGGATCCTGATAAGTGCTGTAAATAATAATATCAGCGGGAGCCTGCCGCATTTGTTTTAATAATTTGGATAAATGGCTGCTGGTTGGTGGTACGCCAGGTTTAGGTTCCAGTTCGGCCACTTTATTAAGCTTTAACCATTTCTGTAAATAGACCCAGCTGTTATGGTGAACAACAATTGATTTATCCTGGATGTCTCTGGTTTGTTCCTGCCATTGTTTTATGGCTTTATGCCAACGAGCATCAAAAGATGTCAGTTTGTGCTGATATTCTAAAGCATGCTCAGAATCAATCTGCTGCAGACGTTGTGACAGTTTCTTTGCAACAATCCTGATACGACGGGGATCCAGCTGTATGTGGGGATTACCCGCAGCATGAATATCGCCCATAGAACGATCCAGAACAGTGGGTTTGTCCAGTAATTTTACAGTTTTACTGGCCATAAAATAACCTTTTTGACCCGGCTGAACTTTTGAATTACCTGATTTTCGCAATAACACCGGCAGCCAGCCAATTTCCAGATCGGAACCACTGCATACCAATAAATCAGCCTGCCGGATTTTGGCAATTAATCCGGGTCGGGCCTGAATATGATGAGGATCCTGATTGGCATTGGTTGCACTGAAGGTGGTAACCAAAGAGCCTCCCAGCTCCTTACTGAGCGCGGCCCATTCCGGTTCACAGGCAAAAATATTAATTTTAGATGACGCATAGGCGTTATGAATGTTTAATAACAATAGTAATAGCAAGAAAAATTGATTTATTTTCATTTTGAAATTCTCTGTTTAATAAATATGCGGGTTAATAGCTATGGGCTCCATGAGTTCCCATGCTGAAGGTGTATTGCAAAAATAGTTGATTATCACTATCTTTATAAGATTGATCATTATTGTATTGCAGGCGAATACGGCTAAATTCTGAGGGCAGCCATTCAAGCATGGCGCTATAGCGTGCAGGTTTATAGCCATGACTCTCCAGGCCTGCATTATTTAGTACCAACCCGTTTGAGCCACTGGCATGGCTGGAAAGATGGTCATAACGTAAGCCGGTACGCCACTGTTTATCCAGTTGATAGATGCCCTGGGCATACCAGCCTTTCTGGTGGCCGTGATAAGTGCTGATGTCCGCAGATAAAAAGTCATCTATAGCAATATCCCCGTCCTCATCTCGGTCAAAATATTCAAACTGGAGTTTGAAACTTTTGTTACTGGAATTAGGTGTCCATTTATACACCAGATCCAGGGCATTAATTTTACTGTCACCGCTAAAAAGGGTGGTTCCAGCGTTATTTAAACTATTACTTTCCCGCTTATCAACTTTTGATGCCTGCCAGTGGCTAAGTCCCATTTGCCAGCTGTTTTCACTATTAAAATCATCCCCGATTTTGGCAAAAGTTGTCCAGGTTCCGACACCACTATGATTACCTGCTGAAGGAAACCTGCTACCGGAAAATAGTTCGGCACCGACTTGAACAAACAAATCTGTTGGTGCTACATAGCTAAACTGAAGACCATCACCACCGTATTGATCACCAAACAGAGCACGATAGACAAGTGGTGCATCAGCAAAATCCCAGGCGTGTGCGTGTTGGCCATTGAGATAACCCATTGCAGAGAAAAAACGTCCCATTTTAATGGTCAGACCATCAAATAATGATGAAGTCTGGGCAAAGGCTTCCTCAACACCAACTTCAGTGCTGCCATTATTATCGGCAAAGGCCAGGGTTATTTGGCCATAAAAAATCTGATCAATATTGGAGCTGAGCGTGAGTTCACTTTCGCCCAAACTAAAGCCATCTGAAAATAATCCGGCTTCATTGCCCAAAGAATAACCGGGTAACTGATAATTATCGGGATTATTTTGATAGCTGGCATAACGACCATCAAGTATCATGCTGATTTGAGGGTTAAAGGCATTTTTGGCGATAGTTTGTGTATTGTCACTGGCTAGTTCAGCTTCTTCTGCCTGCTCCTGAACATCGGCCAGTTTTTGTTTATTTTGTTTTGCAGCCTGTTGTGCCGTAAGCAAGCCTTTTTCAAGTGCCCGGATGCGTTTTTCGTAATCTTGTTTTAAGATTTTAAGTTCTTGTTTTAATTGATCTATTTGAGTGTCAGAGAACGCTGTGCCAGAGGCGCAGATAAAACTTGCAGACACCAGTATTGACAGTGTTTTTTTCATGTTTTAGTAACCTTTTCTTAATTTTTTAATAGTACATATCCAGTTCACTTTGGAATACACTAAAAAAAGTAACTATTCAGCTTATCCCTGTTACTCAGGGTATAAAAATACAATTTGTAAATATTCAGCATAAATTACCCTATCTGCCCTGAAGGGCAGTATCTACGGGGTTTAAATTATATTGAATAGGGACAAAAAAAATTCAATAGTTACAGGAAAACAAAAAACCATGGTAATTATTCAGCATGTATTAACGTATCAGCCCCTACAGGCTGATATTCTAGCGGAATTTAAATTACGCTGAATAGTTACAAACCATGAACAGTTATTTATCGTTCATGGTGAGGTTTTATAAATTTTGAATAACAGGACATATCGGATTAAAAATATTTTAGATTTATCATCCGGAAAAGATCTTGTTAAATAAGATTAAACAAAAACAGGAGGGGCGCGGGTAAAGAAATATTTTCTGAAAGGTATGGCAATACTGTAAATTTTGCCAGAGGAAATATTTTCAAACTTCTGGGTCGGAAGCTCAAAATGTATTTTTGATGCGATTAAAGAAGGTGAAGCACTGGCAGTTTGAAATTTTAAACAATAGTCTGTATGAACATGAAATGGATGTGCTGTTGAGTGTTCAAGAATAATAAACTGGGCACTGAGCAATAGCACAACAATCAGGTTATAAAACCACAATCGATTAAATAATTTAATTGCGCTGATTTGAAATTTCATAATGGTAAGACTTGTTTCTCTCAGTAAACAACAGAAGTATTATATAGCCGCGTATTGTTAAAAACAAATAGTATTGACCACCTTAGTAAAAGTGAGCATAACAGGCCAACATTACACAACATTACAAACCACCCATAAAATAAAAATATTGCTTATCCTCTCGAACCATTCGAGCTGTCCAGTCAGCTAATTCCAGATAGTCAGTGAGAGTAAAGGCAATACCGTTTTCTTTAAGTGAACGGCCTGTAAAGGCTGAAAGTTTAATGGATGATATTGTTTGAGTTGCCGTTGTGGCTGAAGGTTCTTCTGTGCTGCTAAGCTGTTCTTGATGGAGGTGTAGTCAGATTGTTCCAGTGTGTCGCAGAGTTCCGCCCGGATGGGGTTTAAATTGACATAAACCATACCGCCAGGAATAGCCTGTTCGTCCAGCAGAGCCTGACTCTTAAAGCGATCTTCCCAAAATCGGCCGGTACATTGGTCTTTGGCATTATCAGAATGGCGTGGTCCATTGAGATAGTGTTCCACCAGTACAGGGATTGAAAAGAACTGTTCCCAGCGCTAACTGCTTCATCAGGCCTGTTTTGGGCAAGTGGAGCATTGATTTTCAGCACGGTATGACAATGATTGGGCATGACAGCATAGGAGCACGTCAATAGCAAAGGTGTTTGATAATAGAGCCAGCCGTTCGATAATCCATTGTTTGCGATGGCTATAGTCCTTATTGGTGACACGATCAGTACCACAGAGGAAGGTGCGTCTGACACAGCGGGAAATACAGCGGTAAAAGGGAGTATCTGAGAGACTGATTTGCTGGCTTCCTGGGGTTGGCATGTGATTAACTCCTTTTGATCAGGTTGGCCAGTGAGCTCATTTTTATTTAGTATGCAATATATCTGTACGATAATCAAATAATCCAGATTTTTTTTGATGGATGTCTGCAAATTCTGTTGATGGATGTCTGCAAATTCTGCAAATTCGTTTTGTTCGGGGGGCGTTCATATATGTCTGCAAATTTCTTTCTAAACTTGGCTTATTGATGAAGTTCATGTGGGTTCACCGATTTTTGTTGTCGGCACCGCATTAGGCTTCCAAAAAGGGTGTTCTTCGTTTATACTTAGCCAAACAACCGTTCGGATAGGGAAATGCCAGTAATAAAGACTGATAGAGAATCAATAATTCAAAAGAGTATTCACCTGTTTAAGGTGCATGGTTATAGCGGTACTACGATGGCTGCTATTGGTGAAGCTTGTGGTTTGATTAAAGGAAGTATTTATCATCATTTTAAAAGCAAAGAAGTTCTAGCTTTGGAATGTTTAAAATATATTCATGAGTACTTCGAGAAAGAAATTTTTTCAATAGCTCATAGAGAACCGTTGTCTTCAAAAGAAAAGCTGATATTATTTACAAAAAAAGTTGAAAAGTATTTTCTTAATAGCGAGGGTGGATGCCTTTTGGGTAATTTTACATTGGAAGTATCTAATAATAACCCTTTGCTCAAAAATGAGATAGTCGCATATTTCAAGGCCTGGGAAGAATCCATTTATGAAATACTAAGACCTGAAATAGGAAAAAAGGAGGCTAAGGAAAAAGCAATACAAATTGTAGCAGCAACACAAGGGAGTATTATGTTAATGCGTTTATATGAAAATTCTAAACCATTTAAAATTCAAAATAAGGTAATCATAGATTTGTTGCCTTAAATGTTCACCCAGCACCACGTAAGGTCTCGTCCTTAAGGTCGAGGATAGCAG
>JALVAL010000580.1 GCA_027011205.1 Gammaproteobacteria bacterium | reverse complement strand
GAAATAATGATCACCTTATACGGTATTCCCAATTGTGATACAGTCAGTAAAGCCCGAAAATGGCTGAGCGCCAATAATATTGAATATCAATTTCATAATTTTAAAAAAGACGGTCTGAATCAGAAAACGCTGGAAAACTGGGTAGTAAATCTGGGCTGGGAAATACTTTTGAATAAACGAGGTATGACCTGGCGCAAATTATCTGATGAGCAGAAAGCCGATATAGACAAAGATAAAGCCATCATGATTATGCTGGAAAATACCTCTATAATTAAACGCCCGGTCCTGGCTATTGATGAGCAGCTATCCGTGGGTTTTAAACCTGAGCAATATCAGGCGCTTTTTAATTAATTTTTATAACGACTGCTGTAAGCATTCTTAGTAACAGTGAATGGCTGAGTGGATAACCTTAAGAATAAAAAGATATGTCAAAATTAAGCCCGACTATTTCACTTGCCCGACAGCTGATAGATATTGATTCTGTTACACCTGATGATAAAGGCTGCCAGGAGATCATCATTCAACGCCTTGAAGCCCTGGGGTTTGATATAGAACGACTGCGCTATGGCGAGGTGGATAATCTGTGGGCCAAACGTGGTCGGGAAAAACCTTTATTTGTATTTGCCGGTCATACCGATGTCGTCCCCAGCGGGCCGCTGGAAAACTGGCATACGCCCCCATTTGAAACAACCCTTATTGACGGCATACTCTATGGTCGCGGTGCAGCCGATATGAAAGGCAGTCTGGCCGCTATGATCACCGCCTGTGAACGCTTTATTGAAAAACATCCCCGACATACCGGCGCCATTGGTTTTTTAATCACCAGCGATGAAGAAGGCCCTGCTATTGACGGCACAGTCAAAGTTGTTGACTATCTGACCCATAATAACGAACACATTGATATGTGTCTGGTAGGAGAGCCGTCCTGTACCTCAGAACTGGGTGATACAATAAAAAATGGTCGTCGCGGTTCTCTGGGTGCGGTACTGACAGTACATGGTACCCAGGGTCATGTAGCCTATCCTCATCTGGCTGACAATCCTGTCCATCTGGCAGTGCCGGCACTAACTGAACTGATCCGCACAGAATGGGATCGGGGCAATGAGTTTTTCCCGCCCACCAGCTTTCAAATCTCCAATATTCATTCCGGTACCGGTGCCACAAATGTGATCCCGGGAGATATTGAAGTGGTTTTTAATTTTCGTTTTTCGACTGAACTGAATCAGGAAAAAATCACCTCACGGGTAAAAAAAATTCTTAATTCCTACTTTTTAGATTATGATATAGAATGGACTTTATCCGGTCATCCTTTTTTAACCGGCAAAGGTGAACTGGTGGATGCTGCAGTAGCAAGTATTAAAGATATTACTGGATTAAAAACTGAATTATCCACTGCGGGCGGCACATCAGATGGACGATTTATTGCGCCAACCGGTTCACAGGTTATAGAACTGGGGCCGCTTAATGCCACCATCCACAAGGTTAATGAATGTGTGGCCGTTAAACATCTGGATGACTTAACCCTGATTTATGAAAAAATTCTACAAAAATTACTGACAGGTACAAAATGAAAATTTTAGTCACCGGCGGAGCCGGATATATAGGTAGCCATACCTGTGTTGAATTACTGGAAAATGGTTATGATGTGGTGGTAGTAGACAACCTCTGTAACTCCAGCAGGGAATCTCTGGCTCGGGTGAAAACCATTACCGGCAAGGATGTGCTCTTTTATGAGCAGGATATTCTGGATGAAAGCGGCCTGAGTAAAGTATTTGATATGCATAATATTAATGCGGTTATTCATTTTGCCGGACTTAAAGCCGTGGGTGAATCGGTTGAAAAACCTCTGGAATATTACCAGACCAACCTTACAGGCACCCTGGTGTTATTTAAGGTTATGCGTGATCATCAGGTTAAAAACTTTGTCTTCAGTTCTTCAGCAACCGTTTATGGCGATCCCCATACGGTACCGATTACGGAAGATTTTCCACTATCGGCTACCAATCCTTATGGTCGTTCCAAACTAATTATTGAAGAGATCTCTGCGGATCTGTATCGTGCTGATCCCGAATGGAATATTGCTTTGCTGCGATATTTTAATCCGGTCGGTGCCCATAAATCCGGTCTGATTGGTGAAGATCCCAATGGTATACCCAATAATCTGGTTCCTTATATCTCACAGGTGGCGGTAGGTAAGCGGGAAAAGCTCTCAGTTTATGGTAATGATTACGATACCAGAGACGGCACCGGTGTCAGAGATTATATCCATGTGGTGGATCTGGCTGTAGGTCATATCAAAGCGCTGGAAAAACTGAACAGCAAACCCGGTCTGGTGGTATACAATCTGGGTACTGGTCAGGGATATAGCGTTCTGGAAATGGTGCAGGCCATAGAAAAAGCTTCTGGTAAAAGCATCCCCTATCAAATTGCAGCACGACGCGCTGGAGACATCGCCCAGTGTTTTGCTGATCCCGCTTTCGCCTTGCAGGAAATTGGCTGGAAAGCACTACGTGGACTGGATGAAATGGCAGAAGATACCTGGCGCTGGCAAAGCAATAATCCTGACGGATATTAGTTTTTTCCTGCAATAAGCCGCCCACATCAGGGTTTTCTCAGTCCACAGAACAAACCTTGAACCTGGAAAAATCAGTTGACCTCGTTACGAAACTGACTCAGGTGCTGAAGAATAAGGGGGTTTACAGGTTATTTTGGCTTTCTTCGTACCCCTGGGATACTTCCTTTAGGCGCTCTCACCGTGTGGGTGAAGTCAAAATGTTCTGTAAAATCCTTAAAATTCAGTGTTTAAGGCTGTTGCAGTAGAGGGCAACTGATTTTTCCAGGTTAACCCTGTTTTCCTTTAATTCTCCTCCCTTCTCCATTATAATTTCTGTCACTTACAATAGGTCTGCCCCACTATAAAAATACCAAACGGACTCCCGACAGGAAATTATATCTTGAGTATCAGTAAACTTTTTCAACAGGAATTACGTCAGCATTATCTTTTTCGTCGACTTCCTGACGATGCTTTTAATAGTATATTACAACAATCCAATTTAATGTCTGTAAAAAGAAATGAGATTTTATTTGATCAGGGCGATTCGGCCAGTCGTTTCTTTCTGGTGCGTAATGGACAGATCATGTTGTTTCAGACCTCACCCGAGGGTAATGAAAAAGTGGTGGATATTATTGGACCGGGCCAGACTTTTGCTGAAGCGGTTATGTTTATGGAAGGCAACCGCTATCCGGTAAATGCCCGTGCCACCAGTGATACTGAATTATTTTATTTTGAAAATGCCGCCTTTATTGAGCAATTACAAAATTCCAACACCTTATGTTTTGCTATGATGGCGGATATGAGTACACGGCTGAAAGGTCTGCTGACGGAAATCAGCGAACTGACTATCTTCAATGCCAAGCATCGCCTGATCAGCTATCTATTAGGGCATATTAATGACTTGAAAGAACAGCCTACGGTTAAGCTTACTGCCACCAAATCCATGGTTGCCTCACGTTTATCCATTACCCCTGAAACCTTTTCCCGCATTCTTTCCAAATTGAAAAAAGAAGGTCTGATCAGTATTGATGATGAAACCATTACTCTGATTGAACCGAAAAAATTAAAAGAGATCATTGGTGAGACATTCAAGAAAAACAGCAAGGGTTGTATGTAGCAGTATCACCTGCCTGACCGTTCTTCTGGGGACGTGGGCATCTTGCCCACGTCAGTGATATTCGGGGATTTATAATGCCTGCAGGGATGCACGCATTCCCAGATTTATGTCCACTATTTTGGAATAGCTATTTAGATAGAAAACTTACTGACCAGATTATCCATTTCCTTAACCAGTCCATCAACTTCATGACTTGACTGCGTTATCACCTGAGAGCCATTAACAATTCCCTGGGCGACATCATTGATTGCTATAACATTGCTTTTTATGTCTTCCGTCACATGACTTTGTTCCTTTGCCAGCACGGATATTTTAACATTCATTTCAGCTATCATAGAAACAGCAGATGAAATAGTTGCCAGAGACTTGCCTGCCTGAGAGGCCTGAGACACACTATTTTGAGCCTGTCCCTTACCCTCTCCCATGACTTTAACAGCCTGTGTGGATGCCTGCTGCAAACGTTCAATCATTTCTTCAATCTCTTTGGTCGACTCCTGAGTTCTGCTGGCAAGAGTGCGTACCTCATCAGCAACAACGGCAAAACCACGCCCCTGTTCTCCTGCTCTTGCCGCCTCAATAGCCGCATTTAATGCCAGTAAATTAGTCTGTTCAGCAATCCCTTTTATGACATCAATTACCGAACCTATATTTTCACTGTCTCTGGCCAGTTTTTCCAGTGCATCAGATGTTAAATCGACATTATTGGCCAGATTTTGAATAGAACTAACCGTTGAATTAACTTCCTGCTGACCTTTATGAGTTTCACTGCTGGCGTTATCCACTGCATTCGAGGCTTCATTAGCATTGTCAGCCATTTCCTGAACTTTCGTGGCCATATCACTAATCGTAGTAACCACCTGCTCAGTCTGCTGTTTTTGCTGATCGATTTTTTCCTGGGTTTCATCAGAAATATTATTCATTAAAACACAGGTGGTCGATAATCTCTGACTGACACCCACAATCTGACGAACCATCGTTCGAAGGTTTTCAGTCATATCATCAAAACTATGTGCAATATCACCTATCATATCATTACTGGTGACATCCAGCTGACGGGTTAAATCATTTTTACTAATGGCATTGGCCGTAGATGATATACACTGCAACCGTTTTAACAGCACCATTTTCATTAACAGGTAATTAATCAAGCCAATGGATATCCCGGCAACAATACAGGAAATAACAAACCATCCCTTCATCCCTTCCCTCCATTCAACAAACAGATTGGCCCAGACTGGAAACACTGCCCCTACAAAAATCCCAAAAGCAACAAAAGCAATGAATAAATTTTTTAAAATGCTGGTCTTTCCAAAAGAAAATGAAGTCGCCATTATATCCCCTCCCCCCCGAATGATTATAATAATCCCTGTACTTTACACGCTCTGCAGGATGTGCTTTAGATGTATGCTATATATTATCGACACAAAACCAGAAAGGTTTAGGGGCTGTTGATCTTTCATCTATTATTACCTGTATTTAATAATTCTGCTATTTTCAATAAAACCAGTTCCTGCTCAATTTTTGATACTTCTGGCTCAATTTTTGCTATTTCTGGCTCAATTTTTGCTTAAGTTAAATGTATTCCCTGAAATTTATCTTAAGAAGCCAAAAAAATGACACCGAAAACAGCCCAACGAATAACTTATACCCGCTCCCGCTTTATCTTTGTGTTATTCATTAATATTTTATGTCTGTGCTTTCTTACCCCCGCTCTGGCATGTGAAGAATTGCAATCACATGATTCAATTCGTAGCGCTGCAATGGAATATGTTCGTGCTCAAATACCGGAAGATATTAAAATCAAAGAAATTAAAGCTGGCAAACTGGATTCCAGAATACATTTTCGTGAATGTGCAGAAC
>JALVAL010000579.1 GCA_027011205.1 Gammaproteobacteria bacterium | reverse complement strand
CCTTATAAGAGGTTTATCATTTAACTTAAATAAAATATAAAATTAAAGGATCCCCGATATGACTGATAATAACTGGAAATTAAAAGACAGTGCTGAACTGACTGCCGATAATGTAGCAAAAATTGCCTGTGCACTAAAATCTCTGTCCGCATATACCACATTAGCCTGTGCAGAGGAAGACAGTCCGGAAGATCTGGAAGATCTGGTTAAGGAAGGTATGGATGCCATCGAGAAAATTTTTGAAGACTGATTAAATGATACACATATAAACCAGTAAGGGGGACTGCTGGTTTGGTATGTTAAAAAGCCTGATTGGGGAAACTCGGTTGGGCTTTTTTTATAAGAGCAGCGCTGCTCTTAATAACACTAAAACAAAAAAAGGCCGGGGAGCTTAGCTTCCCGGCCTTTTTTTGTTTTGCTGGTCTAATGAATTACTTCATTAATACCGACTTATCAACGACATCAACGTGCTCAACCTTGAAACAGTTCCAGGTTTGAGTGCTCTTGTCGTAGGTGGAGTTGACAAAGCACTTCCAGTTTTCTTCATCAACCAGGTTGAAGTCCATCCGGTAGTAGAATCCTGGGTAACGGGACTCTTCACGGAACTGGATGTGTTTCATATGCGCTTCTGCGGTCAGTATGCGATGGTAGTTTTCCCAGGCACGTAATAATTCGTGCAGGTCTTTGGCGCGCATCTTCTGGGCATCTTCTTTAAGCATACCCAGTTTGTGCTCGGCCACTTCCATCATCTTGGCATTGGTCTGATACATGGTCGCAACACCCGCTACGTATTCATCCATGATTTTCTGCAGGCGGAACTGCAGCATCTTGGGAGTAATGTAGTTAGGGTTTACATCAATCGCTGTGGAGTAGTCTTTGTGCTCCAGGTAGTTACGTACCGGCTGGTAGATATCGCCGGTCAGTTCTTCTACCGAGGTATCCAGCTCAGGGGTATAGTCTTTGTTGTCCAGCACGTACTGAACCATGGCTTTTGCCGCTAAACGACCTTCTGCATGGGAACCTGAGGAGAATTTGTGACCTGAGGCACCTACGCCGTCAGCCGCTGTGAACAGACCTTTAATGGTGGTCATGGAACGGTAGCCCCAGCTCCACGCTTCCGGTGCACCTAAATCGGTAGGTCCGGATACCCAGATACCACAACATCCCGAGTGTGAACCTAACAGGTACGGTTCGGTAGGCATCAGTTCTGAGTTGGTTTTCTCAGGTTCGATGTTTTCACCGGCCCATACGCCTGCCTGACCAATACACATGTCCAGAAAGTCTTCCCACGCTTCTGCTTCCAGATGCTTGATTTCTTTCGGGGTCATGGTTTCGGCCAGTTTCCCCAGAGCGGCTACGGTGTCCATGTAAATCGGACCGCGGCCTTCACGCATTTCTTTCATCATCAGGTGGTTACGCAGACAGGATGCGGGTACTTTGGCCAGTCCATAAGGAGGATAGTCGTTCAGCAGTTCTTTGTTCTTGTCCATATAGACTTCACCAAAGGCATTGGTCGCCTTGGCTTTGAACAGCAGAAACCAGGCGCCAACTGGACCGTAACCGTCTTTAAAACGGGCCGGTACAAAGCGGTTTTCCATCATCGTCAGTTCTGCGCCGGCTTCGGCCGCCATAGAATAGGTGGAACCTGAGTTCCACACCGGGTACCACGCACGGCCGGTACCTTCTCCCACAGAACGGGGACGGAAGATGTTTACGGCTCCTCCGCAGACCAGTAAGCAGGCTTTGAAGGTGTAAACGTAGATTTTGTTTTCACGAGTGGAGAAACCAACCGCACCGGCAATTCGCTTAGGGTCGTTCTTGTCGTTAACTAATTTAACGATAAAGACACGTTCCTGAATGTTTTCTGTACCCAGCGCCTTTTTAGCCGCTTCGGCAACAATCCATTTGTAGCTTTCACCGTTGATCATGATCTGCCATTTACCTGAACGTACCGGCATACCACCGTCTTTCAGGGCCTTGCCTTCGTCTCCAGGCTGTTTCCAGATGGGCAGTCCCCATTCTTCAAACAGGTGTACAGAGTCGTCAACGTGACGGCCCAGGTCGTAGGCCAGGTCGTCACGGGTGATTCCCATTAGGTCATTAGAGACCATGCGCGCATAGTCTGCCGGGTCCTGCTCGGTTCCTATATAGGTATTAATGGCTGACAGACCCTGGGCTACCGCACCAGAGCGATCCATCGCCGCTTTATCGACCAGCTTGACTTTGATGTCTTCGCCGGACGCTTTGATCCATGGACCCAGTTCGTAGGCCGCACCACAGGCTCCCATACCTCCGCCTATTAATAGAATGTCTACCGTTTCTTCGATGACTTCTGGCGTTTCAAATGTTCCTGACATTTAGATTTCCTCAAATAATTTGTGTTCTTGTTCTTTCGTAACTTAAATCGTTAATCTTTTATTTTAAAAGAATTAACTCGTCAGGGTTGCCCATATAAGGGATTTTACCTTCATTGTTGAAGAAACCTTTGTCTTCTTTAATGTTGGCAATGTCCGCTTCCGGCTTGCCTTCATACGGCTGAATAGAACCTTCCGGCGTGGTACGAATTGGGAATTTGAAACGCTTCATGGTGCCGTTCCTGAATTTAATGGTCCACATAATGGAGTCGGTACCGCGTAATGGCTGGACTGAACCGCCCATCGGTACGATATCCGCGTAGGCACGCGCTTCAATAGCATTCTGTGGACAGATCTTAATGCAGGAATAACATTCCCAGCATTGCTCCGGTTCCTGGTTAAAGGACTTCATGGCGTGTCCAGTCTCTGAACCGTCTTTGTCCAGCTTCATTAAGTCGTGGGGGCAGATGTACATGCAGGCCGTTCTGTCCTGACCTTTGCAGCCATCACACTTTTCTGTGCGTACGAATGTTGGCATTTTTTTTCCTTTAGCTATTTTAGTTATAAACTTTTAGTTATAAGCTTTTTTTGTAAAACTCAAGTAAAACTCATAAGTATAAACTTCAATTAATACTGCCTTTCAGCAAACTTTGCAATTATACATAATGAAATTTGGAAAAACTACATAATTCCTTTTTCCTGGCACTTTTTTTACTATCTTTTTCAACTCTGTCTCTCCCAACAAATATTAGCAAAAGCTTATACTTATCAGGCTCCTGGAACAATTAGAGTATTAGTTTATATCTCTCTGTCAAAAGAGTTATTTTGAAAAGATATTGGGGAGCGTTGAAATTCCGGGAAAAGTATTTACCGGGTTAAACGGTATATAACCGCCGCTATTATTTCCATAGGTTTTATAGTGCATGGTGTTGGGATTAAGCATGGGAAGGTTTCTCTGGCCATAAGGATAATATGGCATTGCTGGTGGATACTGAGTTAACCCATAGCTGCTGTATGCTGGTGCCAGATGACTATAGCCAGGAACCATTGAGGGAGGAGTCAGAACACCGGGTATAGTCCCCGGCAAAGTACCAGGAACACCATAACTATAGACAGGTACAGGTATATAATGGATCTGAGTCTGCGCCTGCCGTACTCTCTGATTACTATTATTACCTGCTCGTTCCATGTGCTTCTGAATAGATTTTCCATAGGAAGCAGGAGCATTCTTTTCCGGGAAAAAACGTCTGGACTGACGCACCGGTTTATTTATCAAATCACTCACATATAATTCTTTAGGTGGTTTCTGATAACTCCGATATTCAGGTTGAGGTTGTGACTGGTATACAGGTTCTGATTGATATTGCTGCTCTGCCTGATATTGTCTTCTTGGCGACGATTTATAATGAGACTGTGTTTCAAATTGCCCCTGCGTCTGATTATAGGACGGTGTTTTTCTTTGTTCCGGCCTGGATTTTGAAGGGTTTAAATATGTTTTAGAACCAAAGTCATCGTATTTATAGTGATCCGAACGAGGATAATCAGATATTATATTATTTTGTTCCGCTGAATAATACTCTGGCTTATGCTCCTTTTCAGGATAGCTGACATTGCCTCGAGACTTTTGTATATAGTTCTGCTCGCTTACCTCATCAGGATAGACCCATTGACGTTGAGACTCATAACGCTGTGCACTTTGAGCATCATTTTGTAGCTGTTCGGACTGATCCAGAATATCACTGGGAAACAGGTAGGCACTTTGCGCATAAAGCGGCATTGAGGTAATAAAATTAAGCAGAAAAAGTATGTAGGGTATGCGATTATTTTCTAACATTGCTGTCCTGTAACACTTATTTTTTTATAATAGTTATGCTTTAAAACTCACTGAAACAGTTACAATTTTGTTTATTCTAAAAACACATTATCAGGTTGAAACTTTCTCATCAGAAGTTTTTTGCTCCCGGTATAACTTTTCCTGACGTATTAGTTTATGTTTGTATATCCATTGCCATACATAGCCACCCGGCAATTCATAACCAGTTCTCAGGTAATTGTAGACATTGATATTACTGACGGTCCAGCACATCAACCCCATGCTTTCCTTATCACCGCAGATTAACAGCTGATCATCCTTCTGAATCTCAAAATCATCCTTCGGTAATAAAAAATCTTTAAAACGATTTTTTTTTGATAGATTAGCTCGCATTATTCTGCGATAGCGTGAAATTTCCTGTTTTCTATGTATCAGTAAGACCACACAATTCAGGGATTTATCCCGATTTCTTGGGTGACGCAGCATTTCACTGAGAGTGATTGTACCCTTTTTTAAAAAATAAGCCACTGCAGGAGTCTGCTGCTCAGATATTTTCAACATCCAGGTATTAGGAACGTCTTCTTCAATAAAACTACTGATACGACTGATTAACAGATTAGCCCATTCTTCTTTCTGCCGTCTGGCCAGTGACAAAAAATTTGCCAGCATTGGGGTTTTAATAATCGATAAAATTTCTCCGGCAATAATACTGGCCGGCTGCATAATAAAATCCAGTTCTGCCTTATTAAAAACATCCTTGTTATGGCTATGATTCTGACGTGCAACGGTAAATAAGGTGGTTTCCTGCACAGGCATTTCATGATGCCCTGCCTCACCATCTACCAGTAAGTGATAGCGACTGTTAAAATGCTGATTCTGCTGACTGGACTGATAATACCTTTTCAGCTCATCCTGTGCAGTAATAATAATGGATAAATTATTAGCATCATTATCGGTACCTGCCACAATAGCAGCTGCTTCTGTTATTTTTGCTTCACGCAGAGTAATTGCTTCAGTACCCCGGCCATAAATGGTACCTTCCGGAGCATGAGTCATATCCGGCATAGCTTCAATAATACAGGTTTGAATACCTACATAATTAAGATGCCGAGCCACAGCTTTACCAAAACGCCCATAACCACAAATAACCCAGAGTCCTTTGGGGGGATATAAGGGTTCTGCTCTAAGCATAGCGGGTTTATTCTCTGTCTGCTCTTCTTCCTCCTGATCATAAAGCTCATCATCTTCTTCCTTCTGATGGACATTGGTTAACCATTCATACACCAGATATGCACTCGGTGAACGTACAGACAATGCCAGTCTTCGAGCAAACACCTCATAAGGATTAATAATATGAGTCGTACCAAAAGATGCCATATTGGTTTCTGCCTCATGAGTTTCTGCTCGGCAGACCAGCATAAAATCCTTATCGTCAATGACTCTTTTTTTACTCAGCAGCCGCGCAGTAATGGCAATTTTTAGATTGATCTGATCTTTATTTGTCAGGGCAATCATTCCTCTGCAATTATCCCTGGTCAGACCGGCCGCTTCAAGCACTTCAGGATAAGACGCATTACCAACCAGAGCAGGAATATCAATATAAGGCTCATTAATTAATAAGTCATCAATGCGCTCCGGATCAAGATCCACCACCACTGATAAAATGTGATTTTCTGCCAGTTCATGAGCCAGCAGTTTGCCCGTATCTCCATAACCGCAAATCAGATAGAATGGTTCCTTAATTCGTTTAATTTTTCTACGAAACTCATTTTCCCTGAGAATTCTTTTAAAGGTCGGGTTTTGCAGGGTACTTAAAACAGAACCGATACTGTATATCCAGACGGTTACTGTTATATAAATACTGAATATCGTCCACATTCGCTGAGCATTGGTAAACTCATAAGGAATTTCACCAAAACCGATGGTAGATCCCATAAAGCTGACAAAATAAAAGGCATGAAAAAAACTCATATGCCAGACATTACCCTGATCATCCCGACCGGGTACCAGCACAAATCCTAGTATAACCACTGCATAACTGGTAATTAATATCAATAAAGGCAATCTGATCCGTTTTAGAAACAGAAAGATAAGATTATTCATTATCGGCGAACAACAACAGTTTCAATAACTAATAGTACTACTGAAGTAATATTGGCAATTAATGCACCGCCGGAAACAGAGACAATTGTAGCCATAATATCAGGTGTTACCCCGGTGTCAGATACATGCTGGGAATATCCCCAGATGATAGCAGCACCCAGTAGATGGAGATCTGCAACCAGACTGGTTGCCAGTAAAACAGAGCCAATATGCGTTCTATCACCCAGTTTAATAATGGTCGCAATTAAACTGATAATAATGGCTGAATACAATTCCATAACATGGTGATGGGCCGGGTTATCAATATCTCCTGCAAAAAAACCAAAATTAATGGTCAGTGCAAATACAATAAAAAAAGCAAAGGAAACTCTTTCAAAATCCATACTGTCCGACTCCAGAGATTAGAAACTATTTTGTTAAGTATAAAAGGTATTATGGCCAAAAAAAAGCGGTGTTAAACACCGCTTTTTCAAATAAGATAATCATCAGCAATATTAATCTGCTTTTGATTCTGCTTTTGATACCAGTGCAGCCTCCTGTTCCAGACGTTCTGCCTCTTTACGTCCCAGAGGATCAGCAAAGTTATCATTCAAGGATTTAACAAAATTATCGGCCTCATTTCGAACCCGCTCAATCGTCTTACGGGCTCTTCTCCCCCAACCTGCAGGATTAACAGCAAAAACACTACGCAGCGGATGTATATTTTTTATAAAAGCCGCCGCAATATTACCCGGACCATTTTCAGTCGGCAGGGTTTTAACGATTTTATTTGCCACTTTGCGACGAATCCAGAAATGAATACCTGCAAACACAGCAAATATAACTCCGGCTGTTATACCCTGAATAACCCGGCTATTTTTAAAACTCTCCAGCCAGGGTGGCTGAAAAGACCATTCAACCCAGTAACCGGCATAAACCGATAATGTGATAAGCAGTGCAATTAATAAACCATATAATATCCCATCATAGATCAATACCTTACGGTACCATAATTCCATTACCTGCTTGATTTTAGGTACTGCCTGCTGTTCAATCTGATTGGCAGTATTTTCCAGAGCACCAATAATACGGTACACCCGTTCAACACTGACCTCACTCATGCGGTGTTTAATTTCACCCAGATCAACATCCAGCTTTTCCTGATAACGCTGTCTAAGATGTTCATCCTCAATAGGCTGGGCAGCTTTTTCATTGTAAATACAATAAAAACGTCCTGTAGACAGACCCGTTTGTACAATAGCACGTTGCCAGGCGGCAACCACCTGTTCAGCATTGTCTTCTTTTGCTGTCGAATCCATCTGGTTAAGAATAAACAGGAATTTACCGGCGTCATTTCTGCGAATAGTACCTTCCACCAGATGCTGCAGAGTATCCTTCATGGCACCTGGTTCAGGGTGTCTGGCATCAAAAAACACCAGCACCAGATCAGCCAGATCAATAATATGATCGGTAATCTTCAGAGTGGAATTACGTTGTTCGTCAGCATCGAATCCGGGGGAATCTATCAGGATTTTGCCTTTTAAGGCATCACTTTTACAGGTTTTTAACTGCAGGTAGGTATCAATTCGACTACCTTCACCGGCAGCCACTTTTTCTATTTCTTCACTGATTTGATAAAAGGGCAAGCGAGGATCAGCATCCAGAGCAAGCCCTGGTAATACCCGAACCTGTTCATCCTGACTGTAACAGATAACGGTAAATTTATCATCCACCGCCTGGTTACCCGTTAACTGTATATTAACCCCAAGATAGCTATTTATAAATGAAGATTTACCCGCTGAAAACGTACCTAAAATAGAGATCAGCGGCCACCATGAAATAGTTGTGGCAAAAGACTGATCCGGACTTAACAGACCCAGTCGATAACCTACCCTGTCCAGCTCTTTAAAGGAGTCAACAGCATCAATTAATATCGGATTCTCTGTAGCGAGATTGTCTTGTAAACTTTTCAGTCTTGATTTAAGTAACTTGCTTGGACCTGCAAACATTAGCACTCCAACTCCACATATTGTTAAAAATTCTAATATTAACGTACCGGAGGGGGAAAAGCCAATGGTCCGGGTGATCCTCTACGATTATTCCCCCAGGGCATCATACTATCAATCATGCTTTCACCTGGATTTGAAATACTCTTATTCATGCTCCACATATCACGCTGCATCCCAATAATACCTGCACTCATGGTTTGCATATTGGTGCTCATGCCGTTAATACGATCACTGACATTTTGTGCTGTCACTGTCATTTTACTGGTATTTTCTGACATCACAGGCATAGTATCTGAGACGACATTCGCTATCTTGCTGGTACTTTTTCTCATTCCAATCACATTAGTTGAAATAACATCCATATTGGTAGTCACAGACAACGACATCTGATTTACAGAACGTGCCATCTGGCGAACGTCATTGGATAACGAATGAACATCATGAGTCAGATTAAAAATCAGATAATAACCATAAGCTGCCAGAACAATAAATGCAAACAGTGCCGTATAAACAATCAGCTGTAATCTCTGCCCTTTAACATCCGCGCCTTTTTTACGATCGGCCAGAGTATCTGAATCAAAGCCAGTGGCATCATCCGCCTCATTTGTTAGTTTATGGTATAACCGTTTAATAGGCATTTCTCTCTCCTAAGCATTAACCACCCCTTGATCATCAGGAATATCTTTCAGGGGCTATTGATCTTTCAGATGTTAAACTGAAAGATCAATAGCCCTTAATTTAAACGCAAATTTTCTTTGCTCTTATGTATACAATTTAACGGATGAAATTTCGATAATTTTCATTGCCTCTAATCTGCGCTAAACAGATTACTCCTTATGAGACACCAATGGTAATAGAGCTAAGCTTGTCGCTTATTTTACTCTATTACCTGATAAATTTATTATAATGGTACGAAATTCCCGGCTCTTTCTTTAGTGTTCACTAATTTCAGCTCCCCGTTGTCCTATTTTCAATTCTCCTGTTTCAAGTTCTTGCTGTTTTTTATTAATTATTCTACGTTGTTTATCCGCTGCGTTCTTATTAACACTACTTGTTTCAGATACTACTCGCCAGGCTTCCCTGAAGCGATTATGATTGACCAGCCGTTTAACAAAACGAGTATTTTCAGCCACATAATCAGATATTCTATGTTGTGCCTTATATACATTGGCCAGCTCACCCACCACATCAGGTAACTCAGGCAAAACAGCAATAAGTTGCAGGTATTTTTGCTCTGCCGTTGTAAATTCGCGCTGTTCAAATGCCTGTCTGGCTTCAGATAACAATGCCTTCTACTCTACTGTTATCGGTGCAGAGTTTATTTCCTTAACAGCAGGAATAACTCTTACTGACCCCGGAGCAGCTTCACTTTTACTATCACTTTTACTATCACTTTTACTATCACTTTTACTATCACTTTTACTTTTACTGTTAGCAGCCAGCAGAGACACCATCTGATGACTAAGTTGTTTTTGCCTGGAGCGCAACTGCTCCTGCAAATTACGCTCCTGAATGTCCTGCTTATCAACTTGCCTGAAATGAACCGCTTCCGTTGGGTTCTGTGTCAGGATATTCTTTTGCTGAACCATTTGTCGACTGACTGTTCCCTTCCTGAGCATTCCCTTCCTGAGAATAGCCGCCTGAGGCAGAGTCTGTGACTCAACCTTCTTAACAGCTGGATTTGCCCGCGGATTTAAAATCAGCTTTTCATCAGGAAAAGCCATCTCTGGCTCCTGTGGTAATTCCTGCAACTGATCTCTGGACTGTAAGACATGCTTATAAGTCATCTGCTTTTGATGCTGCTCCATGGAAAGTCCAAGCTGAAATTGTCTTTTTCGCTCAGAAAACGCCTGCAAATCAGGAACAGCTTCTCTGGTATCTATAATAACATGTTTTGTAGAGTTTTTTTGCTTGTCCCGATTGACTGCTTCAGGGGTATTTAGCAGTTCTGCAGTCTTACTGATATCCGGTTTTTCGTTGACTGACAGGGGGGGCTCAACAGATTTTTCAGTTCCTTTTGTTTTTGAGCTGACTGCATCATCCTTCTGCAGATTCCAGATGAAATATATTATCAGTAAAAATACAATAATAAGTGTCAGATGACTGAGTATCCACCGAAATATTTTCATAGTGGGTGTCACTAAAGATTTCCTTTAATCACATCAGGGATAAAGCATACTGGCAAATTTATTAACCTCAGCCGCAGCCTTACCTTTGGGTTCCAGTTCAAAAACAGCCAGGCCCTCACTAAATGAACGTCTGTAGGTTGTTCTCTGGTATAACCGAGTATCAATCAACTCGATATGAGGCAGCATTTTAAGCGCGTCTTCCGCCTCACCTGTTTCCCTTACACCGATATGTGTATCAGCCCGGTTAACAAAACCCAGCATTTGAGGCATTTTTTTCTTACCCCGTATATCCAGTACCATTTTAATAAATCGCTGCGTTGACCAGATATCCGCCTGACTGGGCGGAACTGGTACAATAATTCGATCGGTTACTTCAATGGCTTTACGCATGGCATCCGTATCAGCTGTGCCAATATCCACTAAAACCTGTTCTTGACTGGCTTTTTTTAACTCACTAAAAGAATTACTGATAGCAATAACAGGCTCATATTCATCTTCTTCACGAATATCTCCGACATCACTTAAAGTGGCCTGAGGATCCAGATCAAAAACCCTGACTTCATGATCATTAAGAGCCAACCAGACAGCCAGGTTAAAAGTCACAGTACTTTTACCCGTGCCTCCCTTAAGATTACCTATTACAGTGATCATTCATAATTCCTGTTCAGAGTATAGATAGCAGCCCCGGTTAAACAGAAGCTGCTACAGGTTTTACGTTCAAACAACTTTACCCAGCACCTCTATCCTCGTCCTCAAGGTCGAGGATAGAGGTGACAACTATTTCCAAAAGCCTCATCTTTTAAGGCGAGGTGCTGGGTTTACAGCTCAAACTATTTTGCTGCAGGAGCTGCTGCAGGAGCAGGAGCTGGAGCAACTGGTGGACGACCATAAGGGCCTGGTCCGTAAGGTCTATAACCATAACCATAGCGAGGATAATCATTGTTCATATAACGCTGATCTCCATAGCCCTGATAACGGTTATCCATATTGTTATAACCATTACCATAACCACTGCCTTCCATGGAACCACGGGTATTACCACGACCACGTCCACGAGCACGTGATTTAATGGTTACTTCAAAGTCACCATCCATATCAGCATCACCGGAGCCGTCACCCCAGCCGTTGCCATAACCATTGCCATAAGCATTGTTGTTCCAGTTATTAGCACCATAGCCATTCCAGTTGGTGTTAGAATTACCATCATCCCACCAGCCACCAGCCTGCACCTGTAACGGCAAAATGATTGCACCGGCCACAGCGGCTGCAGCTAGCATTTTTGATATATTCTTCATAACACTCTCCATTTAATCAATTATGTAGTCCCAAGATTGTCGTTTTTGTCAAATAACCAAGTAATAAGATAGCGGGACATATATCTTACTTAGTCTTTTTTCTCCCCCAGATCACCTTTTAATTGAATACCACGTCGTCCTTTTTTCTTCACCGTTTTTTTACTGCTGTTCGGTTTATCTTCAGGACTGTTTTTATTTTCCATTAACGTTTTTTTTCTAACAGAAGCCTTTTTCTTAACTGTTGACTTTTTTGCTGATGTTTTTTTTGCGGCCGATTTTTTCCTGGTCTCTGTTTTTTTATCCTCGGTGGGTGTTTTCTCTGCCTCAGTTCCAAGTTCTTTCGGTACTGATTGATCAACTACCTTTTTAGTCATTTCTACAATATCATCCGTAGATTCTGCTATATTTTTAGTAATATTTTCTCTAGTGGACTCCTTTTGTACTGCTTCTTTATCGGTATCCACGGCGACAGCCGCTGGAGCTGTTGTCTGCTCTGTAGCAACATTTACTGTTGACTTTGCCTCTGTTGTTGATGGTGTAGTGGTACTGGCAGCTGCCGGTTTAGACTGTGGTATTACTTTTTTCTTACGCTTAAAAATAAGCGTGTATAAGCCCTGCAGACTCCACCAGACGACCTGAACGACCGTAACTATGATGGTGTAAAGGTTAAAGAATAAACTGCCAATAAAAGGAAGCACTGAAGACGGCTTATTCTCTTTAGGTCTGGCATTTAATTCTACACAGATCTGATAGTCAGGATGATCTTCACTCATATTGGCACAAAACGCTGCCCGACCGCTATAGCATCCCAGAGGGATAATAAGCAGAGTCAGAATAGTTGATATAAACACACCAAACATTAATGAAACGGCCATACCCTGGAATATGGGGTCAAATAAAATAGCAATAGAACCTACAACCAGTGCTAACGCAGTAATAACAATGGGACGTGTTCTGGTAATACAGGCCATAATAATGGCTTCACGAATACCAACTCCTCGAGAAATTTCCTGGCGTGAATAATCCACCAGCAAAATTGAGTTTCTTACAATAATACCTGCCAGTGCAATAAAGCCAATCATGGAGGTGGCAGTAAACTCAGCTCCCATAATGGCATGACCGGGAATAATTCCAACCAGTGTTAAAGGAATGGGTGAAATAATCACTGCTGGTAAGGTAAAGTTACCAAACTCCCAGACTACCAGCATATAAATCATAATAATAGCGGCACCAAAAGCCAGTCCCATATCACGGAAGGTTTCATATGTGACGGTCCATTCACCGCCCCATTCAAAACCAGAATAATGATGCATTTCTGAAGAATCAGGGGGACCTATCATGGTGCCAGAAAGTTGTTCTCCACGAGGACCATAATTTTCTTTCTTTTTAAGCATATCATCAACTTCAAACATACCATATATGGGTGCAGCAAGTTCACCGACAACCTCACCCGTTACATATTCAACATCTCTCAAATCTTTATGGAAAATAACAGGCTCTTTATGTCCTTTGCTAAACACTCCCAGCTCAGCCAGAGGCACACTGCCACCATTCAATGAAGGCACAGGCAACTGACTCAGATTATTAAAATTGGCACGAATATCCAGGGGTACCTGAAGAATAATCAGAGTCGGTTCAAGAATTGAACCATCCTTAATATCGCCCAGGACATAACCGCCCATGGCCATTTCCAGAGTTTTATTTATAGCATCAACACTGACTCCGGTACGAATTGCTTTTTCACGGTTGACTTTAAAATTCCATATTTCATAGGGTCTTTGAATATAGTTATCCACATCATCTATAGATTCTGCCTTTTCAAATAAATCAGTCAGCATCATGGCCACAGCACGTCGTTCATGAGGTGTAGGGCCATAAACTTCTGCAACCATAGATTGAAGTACAGGAGGACCGGGCGGCATTTCAACAATTTGTATTTTAGGTGCGTCGCGTCTGCTATAGATGCCATCTTTTATTTTTTTAGCAATTAAAACTTTCAGCATTTTTCTAACTTCAACGGCAATTTCATGGCTGGTTATATCACGCTCTGTTTTAGGCAGCAGCTGAACATTTAAATCTGCCTGCCAGGGTTGCTGGCGTAAATAATAATGTCGAACCAGACCATTAAAATCAAAAGGAGAAGCAGTACCCACATAAGACTGGATCGCCGTCACTTCAGGGACTTTACGTACTTCTTCAGCCAGTTGTCGTGTAAAATTAGCAGTGGTTGGCAGGGCGGTGCCTGCAGGAAAATTAATAATAACGTTAAAGACTGCCTTATTGTCCAGAGGCATCATTTTTACTTTAACGACCTTAAAGTAAAACAGACTGCAGCAAATAAAGAAGATAACAAATAAAGAAATAAGGAATGTATAGCCCACTGATTTTTTGTTAACCAACAGGTTAAGAGTTTTTCGATAAAAGCCATCGAGACGACGAACAGTACGGTGTTCCTGCTCTTCCATTTTACGCAAGTTAGACATTGCTGGTCTGAAACGTAATGCCAAAAAGGGGGTAAATACAAATGCTGCAAATAATGAATACATCATGGCAACCGATCCAAGTGCCGGAATAGGTGCCATATAGGGTCCCATCATACCGCGCACCATGCCCATAGGCAGTAAAGCGGCAATAACAGTAAAGGTTGCCAGAATAGTTGGGTTACCAACTTCACGTACTGCATCTATCGAAGTATCATCACTGATCTCACCATCCATGGCCCAGCGCCGGTACATATTTTCAACCACCACGATGGCATCATCCACCAGAATACCAATAGAGAAAATCAAAGCAAACAGACTGACCCTGTCAATGGTAAAGCCCATAATCAGAGCAAAGAAAGTGGTTACCAGAATAACGTTAGGAACGACAATAAAACAGACCAGAGCTGCACGCCAGTTCAAAAACCAGAAAATTAACACTGTTACCGCTACAGTAACCAGTACCAGTTTAAACATTAGCTCATTTACTTTATCCTGAGCAGATTCTCCATAATTTCGTGTGACATCCACTTCCACATTACTGGGGATCAAACGTCCTTTCATAGACTTGACCCGAGCAAGAATTTTATGTACAACACTAACACCGTTAGTGCCGGTTTTTTTGGCTATAGCCAGAGTCACCGCAGGCGCACCATTTGCCGCTTTGCTGTCTGTCGTGGCAGATCCAGTATAATAATTTACAAATTTATGAGCTTCTCCTGGACCATGAATGACATCAGCAATATCACGAATATAAACCGGGTTGCCATTGTGCATAGCCACTACCAGACGTTCAACATCCTCTACATTGGTCAGAAAAGAGCCGGTATTTAGATTAAAACTGTTTTTTCCTGATTCAATTGTACCCACTGTTTTTTCACTATTAGCGGTAGCAATGGTATTAGCAATCTGTTGCAAGGTAATCCCATACCCGGCCAGACGTTCAGGTTTAACTTCTATGCGTAAGCGTTCATTACGACCACTGATAACATAACTTTTACTGGTTTCAGGTATTTCCTGCAATTCCTGCATAACATCAAGGGCAATCAGATCCAGAGCAGAATCATCAAGACTGTCTGACCAGAGAGTTAATGCCACAAGTGGTACATCATCAACACCCTTAGGTTTTACCAGAGGTTGAGATACACCCGGGGGGATCTTATCTTTATTGGATTCCAGTTTGTCATACAATTTAACCAGTGAAGGCCCCAGTTCCTCACCGACATCAAACTGAACAGTAACCATAGTCTGACCACGCTGGGAAGCGGAATAAACGTGATCAACACCGGGAATTTCACTCATAATACGTTCAAGTGGTTCTGCAGCGAGTGAAGCTACCTGATCAACAGCAGCACCAGGATAACTAACAAAAATATCAACCATTGGAACTGATATTTGTGGGTCTTCCTGTCTGGGTGTCAAAATGAAGCCTGCCAGACCAATTGCAAAGGTCGCAATTAGAAGCAGCAGAGTTAATGGCGAATGCATAAAGGTTTTTGCCAGAGTACCGGCAAGACCCAAACCATGTTTGCTTTTTGTATTATCCATAGTAATTAAATTTGCTCATGCTTAAATTTATTATAACCCAAACGGTACGATACTTAACCACCCTATTCCCCCAAAGCGGGTTTCGTACTGTTACGACAGCATTTCTTTAGCTATTTTATTGGTGTACCGGGTTTCCAGTTTTTAGGTGGATGATCAATAATTCGATCACCTGGTTTTAAACCGGAAAGGACAGTAAAAGATTTTCCGCCATTTACTTTTTTACCCAGGCGTACAACGTGTAATTCTGCTTCATTTTTATCATTCATGACCAGAACACTGGGCAGACTGCTCATGTGTTTATAAATACTGCTTCTAGGAATAATAATAGAGGTTGTTGGTTGGGAATTTTTTACAGGAATGGAAACTTCCGCGTACATACCGGGAACTCCCTGGGTGCCAACAGGCAGATCAAATTTTACCGTAACAGTATGTTTGCTTTTATCTGCCAGAGGATAAATTTGAGCAACTTTAGCTGGAATCATAATACCACTGACATCCAGATAAGCTTTAACTGTATCTCCCAGCTTAAGATATGGAACAAGGCGTACCGGCACTTCGGTACGAATACGAATATAATCCATATTGGCAAATGAAATCAGCGGCATTCCCGGTTGAACCGTATCGCCCACTTCAACCATTTTCTTAATAATGGTACCGTTAAAAGGAGCAACAGAACGAGTGTCTCGTAATTTAGCATCAATTTCATTTATTGCTTCACGGGCACTTTTTACCTGAGACTGAGCCTGATTAACCGTTGCACCGGAATTATATAAGTCAGCCTGACGCTGTACATCCGTATCACCATAACCAAGCGTATCGCCCATTTTTTTAGTGAACATCTGATCAAAAATACCCGGCACTCCCATACCCGGCATCTGAGTAGGATTTTCAGAGCGAGGTGACCATAGTTCACGGTTATATTGCACCTGAGAATTCTGTAATGCAGCAACAGCCTGTTCATACTGGGCTACCGCAGATTTACGCCTGGCCAGTAAGTTCTCATCACTAATGGTCACCAGTAAAGTACCTGCGCTGAAGGTATCACCCTCATCACCGGCCAGATATTCTACCCGGCCCGGCATCTGTGCGGATAAGGTCACCTCTTTATAAGGCACCACGCTGCCGCCAAGATAAACATGTTCAACGTCCTTATGAGCCCCCACTTCAATAATCTCACTGGAAAAAGTCTCTCCTCCTGCCAGTAAACCAAAACTTAAAACTAATATGCCGCTAAAGCGCCTCAACATACTTAATACCTTTTTATTTATATGATTTTTATATCCACTAGCTGCTAGTCGTTATTTATATAGTTAACAGCGATGACCGGAATTTGTCATTCCCTTTATTATTTTTGTATCTACCCGGATCAGGGTATTCATCTTTTACCCCATTTCAGGGTTATTTTTGTATTCAAATGATCACATATTTGCAACACACTGAGCTGAGTAGTTACTTATTTTTAAATGTAATATTTAGATAATATACGAATAATATCTAAAATAAACACCCATTAACATCATTTTTTATTTATCATGAGCGAAAACGATACTAGAACAGCCTAATTTATTATTTTTTTAAACTTTTTACAAGCAAGCGGGCTATTATTTACCTGCCTCATCCAGCATGCAAATACTTTTTTATCTTATTATTTAGTAACTACTCAGCGTATTCATTTTTTACCCCCCCCTTTTTTGTTAATATGAGAGTGCGTTATTTTCGTACTCTACCCTCAAGGGGCACCTGGGAATGGTCACATATTTGTATATGCTCACATTATCCATGCGCCTCTTTGAGGTAGCGAAGCTATTGTGCCTTGAACTGTGGCAAAATCTAAACACGCTGAATAGTTGCATTATTTATAGCTACAATTATTTATGAGCATCATCACTGATACTTAACAGTATTTTATACCTTAATAT
>JALVAL010000578.1 GCA_027011205.1 Gammaproteobacteria bacterium | reverse complement strand
ATTTTCCTTATTTTTTTATTTTCTTTATCTTTGATGTTTAGTATTTATCCAAATTACTCGATATAGTACATTATTACTCCCTTATAACTTTAAACCTGAAAAAAGTTGTTTTTGACTGCCACTGATTTTTCCAGAATAAAGGCTTAAAAATGACTTCAAAATATCTATCCGCTTTGTGGACCGGGCAACTTAACTGTTATAACACAAAGGGTGAAATAATAGATTGTGAAGGCTCAGGTCAGGATGGAGAATATAAATCCGGTTTTGTCTGGCCTCAGCCACGCTTTAAGGTAATAGATGAGTTGGTAGAGGATCAGCTCAGCGGATTAGTGTGGACAAAAAAATCTAACTTTGCAGAATTTCCTTTAAACTGGCAGGAATCGCTTGATTTTATTGCTCAGATGAACCGGGAACAATACCTTGACTTTAATGACTGGCGTTTACCGAACCGCCGGGAATTACGCAGTCTGCTGAGTTTTCAGGATAGCCGTCCAGCCTTAGCGGCCGGACATCCTTTTAGCGATGTATTTTTAGGCTGGTACTGGAGTTCAACAACTGCGGTGATTAGTCCTGATCATGCCTGGTATGTACACCTGGAAGGCTGCCGAATGTTTTTTGGCGGAAAAGATCAATCTTATTTAATCTGGCCGGTACGGGGAAGTGGAAAGACTGTATTAGCGGCAACCGGACAACAGCAATGTTATAATAGCAAGGGTGATGATATTGAATGCACAGGAAGTGGGCAGGATGGAGATACCCTTAAGGGAGCGGTCTGGCCGCAGCCGCATTTTATTTCTGCTGGTGATAGTATTGAAGATCGACTCACCGGATTGCGCTGGGCAAAACAGGCCAGTCTGACTAATAAACCTGTGAACTGGTCTGATGCGCTGGCCCTTATAAAACAATTAAATCAGGATAGCAGCAGGGGGCATCAGTGGCGATTACCAACCATTAATGAGCTTGAATCACTGGTTGACTGCTCACGGGCAAATCCTGCACTGGCAGGTCGTCAGTTTTTTAACAATATTAAAGATGTTTACTGGTCATCCACAACCAGTGTCTTTGAACCTGACTGGGCTATGGCATTGTATATGGATAAAGGGGCCGTGGGTGTTGGCCAGAAATATTTACCTCATTTTTATGTGTGGCCGGTTCTGGCTGAATAATTTACTGTTGAATTTAAAGAACCGTGGCAGAGGAAGTTAAGAGTAACAGAGGTAATATTTATGCCCTGCTCTTATGCGCTGTACATCAGAGCAATAGCGGTACTTATGCCGAATATAATAATCGATAGCAGTACCATAAAGCCAATCATATTGCTCGAAACCTGGTTTGAATGACTGTCGCTATTATGCTCCTCCATTGCCCTCCCATGCTCTGAATGACCTGTTGCCGGAGGTTCCTGCATGCCTGCATGAGCATCCTGACCAGGTCGTACAGTCATCATGCCGTGTTTAAGGTGATTAGACACTAACCACCAGTTTATTGGGTAGGCAGCAATGAATCCAGTTAATAATGCCATAGACATAATAAACCAGAATTCCATTGACACTGGATTAGTGCTTTGAGGCACCATACGCATGCCAAAGGTTGTAACCAGAACCATGGCCGCCATAAGATAGTTCATTGAAACCAGTTCAGGAATAAAGGTATTTTTTAGTGCTTTATAAAACGAACCGCCAGATGATGCTTTCATAAACAGAGCCTGAAATATCATCCAGCCAAATCCAAAACCCAGTACATATTCCAGTATGATCTCCCCGGGTCTGGATAAGTGAATAAGAGCACCGATAATAGCACCTGCTAATATTCCCAGACCATCACCTGCCACACAATGCATGGTTGAACCTAAGACCTGACGCCAGCGTGTGGTCGTGTATTGCTCGTGTAATCCTGGTAAAGGTTCCCGGCAACCCAGAACGTATAGAAAGGCTCCAATCGGGCCGGTATAAGCTGTAAGTAGTATAAATCCCCATTTTAAGACGGGAGATTCCGGCGTTTTAATACTATCAATGGCAACAAATAGTACTGAAATAGCTGTTAGAATAAACCATAGTAGCATTACACCTGATAACATATCTTACTCCGTGAAGTGTATTATTTAATATTTTGGTAACATATAAAGTTTAAAACCAGAGTCGAATACCTGCCACAAAGGCCAGATTATTAGTATCATCACCCTCAGCACGAACAAAATCTGCGGTATCACCAAACTGCTTTGTCCATGAAAATCCAGCATAGGGTGCAATTTTTCTGTGTATCTCATATCGTAAGCGTAAGCCCAGCTGGATATCGTTAATGCCTTTACCAATACCAAAATCAGAAACCTCACTGGCAGCGGCATTGATTTCAAATCGTGGTTGTAATATTAATTTTTGAGTAAATAGCAGATCGTAAGTAGTGACTAGCCGAGCTGAAACATCACCGTCTTCACTGACAAAAAACGCGGGTTCGACTTCAAACCAGTAGGGCGCTAAGCCCTGAAAGCCAATAACAGCAAAAAAACGATCATTATTCGGACCACTTCCGTAATTTGTATCATAACGGATGCCCATTTGAAAATCCCAGAATGGGGCTATTGACTGACTATAAAGTGTTTGTAATTCCAGTTCACCCGTGCTGCTGGAGGTTTCATCTTCGCCTTCAAATTTAACCCAGAATTTCCGGTAGTCAGTACCTATCCAGCCCTGCATGTCCCAACGAAGAGTATTGTTGTCATCATTATTTCTATACTCAAGCTGATCGAAAATAACTTTGCTGAATATGATTTCATCGGTTTCTTCCCAACCAGCCATACCCCGGTATTCATAACCGTCAGAATAAGCGTTAGGATTACGGGCATCTGCAGGCGCACTGCCGCCCTGCATGGATGATTTTTGCATTGACATCGGCTCTGCAAATACGCTTGTGAACAGCATATTGCTGAGTATTAGAGCCCCCGGTAATATAAGTCTGTAAAAATAATGCTCAGGTTTGTTCTTGCCTGGAATTTTCATGCAACGACCACTTCTCTGAACATACCGGCTGCCATATGGTAAAGCAGGTGGCAGTGAAAAGCCCATCGACCTTCAGCATCGACCGTAACCAGCATACTAACGCGTTGGGCTGGTTGTACGGAAATAGTGTGTTTTCTTACCTGAAACTGGCCATCAGGAGATTCTAGATCAGACCACATGCCATGTAGATGCATGGGATGTGTCATGGTACTGTCGTTATGCAGAATAACCCGAATACGTTCGCCTTCAGGAAAATGAATGGGTTTGGCTTCATTGAGTTTCAAGCCGTCAATAGACCAGATAAAACGCTCCATATTTCCGGTTAGATGCAGTTCAATTTCCTGACTCGGTATTCTTTTATCCGGGGGCGATTCAATACTTTTCAAATCTGCATAGGTAAGAACTCTACGACCGTTATTACGCAATCCAGGTCCAGGATCATCAAGATTAATACGGGGATTATCAACCCGCATATCAACACCAGGTCCATATTCGGTATAGGCGTGATTTGGTTTTTTTCGGGCCATCGGCATCATGCTATTGCCGTTTTGTTTCTGCGCCATATCACCCATCATGTCGACCAGTTCCAGGCGCACCGGGGCATCCAGTTCTGGTACTTCTGCACTCATATTCTGCTGTGGTGCAAGTGTGCCTCGGGTAAAGCCGGAACGATCCATTGATTGGGCAAAAATGGTATAAGCACGGTTATCAGAAATTTTGACAATAACATCGTATGTCTCACCAGGCCCAAGCCGGAATTCATCAACATCCACAGGTTTAACCCGTTGTCCATCTGTCGCAATAACGGTCAGTTTTAAGCCGGGGATCCGGACGTCAAAATAACTTGCGGTTGCAGCACATACAAAACGCAGTCGCACACGTTCACCGGCTTTGGCAGTTCCCAGCCAGTTAGCTGCCGGTGAGTTGCCATTCATAAGATAAGTATAGGTTGCGGCACTGACATCACTAAAATCAGTGGGGCTCATGCGCGTTTTGTTCCAGAGCATCCGTTTTGAAACTGATTTGCCCAGTCCTGCAGCGGAAATATCAGCAATAAAGTCATTGACAGTGAGTTGTTGATAGTTATAATAGCCGCCCATTTTTTTTAGATTAAGATAGACATCAAGCGGGGCTTCATCGGTCCAGTCACTCAGTACAATGGGGTAGTCGCGGTCAACTTTTGGTTCACTGGATGGGTCAACTGGGTCAATAATGAGTGTGCCGTAAACTCCGGTCTGTTCATGTAAGGTATGGGCGTGATACCAGTAGGTGCCGTGTTGTACTACCTTGAAGCGGTGTATAAAGGTTTCTCCCGGCGCAATACCGGGGAAGCTGATACCGGGAACACCATCCATATTGGCATTAAGAATGATCCCATGCCAGTGGATAGTTGTCATTTCATCCAGTTTATTGGTTACGCGTATGGTGACAGTATCACCTTCTTTGAATCTTAATACCGGTCCGGGCAATTGACCATTTACAACGGTTGCAATTCCCTCCTGACCGGTAATATTTACCGGCATAGGGGCAATTTCAAGATCAAATTCAGTACCCGTTAACTGAGTCGGTTTGGAATCGGCCCATGCAGAACGGTACATCATTGTAGATGAGGCAAGAACCGTGCTGACAGCAAGCCCCTGAACGAAACGTCGTCTGTTTAACATAGCCTTGCGTGTTATCATTAATTGCTCCGATAGTATTTCGTTTAACCCAAATTAATCCCTGTGATGAGTGTTTTAAGCGTACTTAAATTAAAAATGCATAGCAAGTTAAATAATTGTAATGTAATGCTGCAGTATAGATGCTGATATTATGGTTAAATCTTTTTATGGTCATCAAGATGGTGCCAAAATAGGATATAACCAACAAAAGCCAGGACGCCTTCACACACCTATCATAGCTATATGATGGCCAATACTCACTTAGTCTTAGAAGTTGAAGTTCAAGCTGGAAATCAAGCCTATTATAATTATTCATTACCTGGACTAATGAGTTTATTAAAGTGGTTTTCAGATGATGAAAAACCAGAATTTGTTAGAGGTGATATTGGTTATGGTACCGATAAATTTATGAAATAACTGGAGAGTATCAATCAACCTTCTCTGTTTAAGCTTAAACGTTTAAAAAACGTCAAAGTGCTTATAGGAAAGTATTATGGCTTAGGTGAGTGGACAGTGGTTCGCAAAGATTGGGAAGCTAAAGATGATGATATTTAACTGGATGGTTGAGAAATGCCATGCCGAGTTGTTATTATCCGACGATATTTATCTAATGACAATATGGTAGCCATTGAATATAAAAAAATGGTCAGCAAGAGATGGCCTTTGTCGATGAACAGGAAAATATTAAAGCCTATGAATACTCCATATTAGTGACTGATTTAGAAGATGATTTAGTCTCAATGTTTTACCACTACCGAGATTGATCAGACTGTGAAAAAATTTTGATGAAATGAAAAAGGGTGTAGTTCCTTTAAAACGACGAAATTCATTACCCAAAATTGTTCACCTCTAAAAAATCATAATTTCTTTTCTTAGACATTTTCTTATAAAATTTCC
>JALVAL010000577.1 GCA_027011205.1 Gammaproteobacteria bacterium | reverse complement strand
ATAGGGAAAATATATAAGTCATTAGTTGTTAGTTAAAATCAACAGACTAAAGACTAAAGACTAAAGACTAAAGACTAAAGACTAAAGACTAAAGACTAAAGACTAAAGACTAAAGACTAAAGACTAAAGACTAAAGACTAAAGACTAAAGACTAATGACTAATGACTAATGGCTTCCAACTCAAGACTTTCTATATTGCCGGACACCGGGGAATGGTGGGGGCGGCTATTATTCGGCAGCTGGAAAAGCAGGGGATTGAGCGGATAATTACCCGTACTCATACTGAGCTGGATCTGTGCGAGCAGGTGGCTGTGCGGCAATTTATGCAGGAGCAGAAGCCGGATTTTGTGGTATTGGCAGCGGCTAAAGTGGGGGGGATTTATGCTAATAATGAGTATCCCGCAGAGTTTATTTATCAGAATATGATGATTGAGGCTAATGTTATTCACGAGGCTTATCGAGCGGGTGTTCAGAATTTACTGTTTTTAGGCAGTTCCTGTATTTATCCCAAATTTACTCATCAACCTATGGCAGAATCTGAATTGTTAACCGGTAGTCTTGAGCCGACTAATGAACCATATGCGGTGGCTAAAATAGCCGGTATTAAACTTTGTGAATCTTATAATCGCCAATATGGCACCGATTTTCGTTCAGTGATGCCAACTAATTTATATGGACCCGGCGATAATTATCAGGGCATGAACAGCCATGTGGTGCCAGCCATGATCAAGCGCTTTCATGAGGCAAAAGAAAATAACCTGTCCTCGGTTGAAGTTTGGGGTACGGGTAAGGTCATGCGAGAATTTTTACATGTGGATGATATGGCCGCAGCCAGTGTGTTTATTATGCAGCTGGATAAAGAAATCTACCAGGCCAATACAGAACCCATGCTGTCACATATCAATGTGGGAACTGGTGAAGATGTAACCATTGCTGAACTGGCAGGATTGGTAAAAGAGGTGGTTGGTTTTAAAGGTGAACTGGTTTTTGATGCTGAGAAACCTGAGGGGACACCCAGAAAATTACTGAATGTTGACCGTATTAATAATATGGGCTGGAAAGCCAGTATTGATTTAAGAACAGGCCTGGAAAATGCCTATCAGTGCTATCTGGAAAATATTGTTAATGACTAATTTGTGTGCATCCATTTATTGATACATCAGCACTACTTAGTACCTTCTCCCAAAGGAGGGGGAGAAGGAATATCCGGATATTAATTCGAATCCCCAAACCAGTCATAGCTGCAGTCCAGGTGTTTTCTGATCTGGACTATACCTTCCAGATCATCTTCTACCATTACCTGAATAGGGGAACGGTTGTTAAATTTTTTACTGCTTCGGGTCATCCAGAACAGGGACATTTTAGGATTGGTCGGATAGCTGGTGGAAAGTGCGTCAATAATGCCGATGATATGCCGTAAACGTTCCTGCACTTCCGGGGTTTCGGGGAAAGCGGTGTCATGTCGGTACTGGCTGAGATGACGAACTTTTACATTTTTTGGCAAAGCCATAATGGCTAGAATATGTTCACCATCCAGCTGCCACTGATCCAGAATGTGCATCACGGCATTGGTGACTTTTATGTTATAATCCTGTTCGGATGTTTCGGCTTGTGCTGTCATTTTTGTTGCCCTGGTTATTACCTGAATAATTAAAGGTTTAAAGTCCTAGTAATTTACTGGGTTTTTATTGTATCATCTATTTTCTGTTATTTCTAACTTATTTTACCCAGCACCTTGTAATGTCTCGTCCTTAAGATCGAGGATGGCAGGAGTGATAACTATTTTCCAAAAGCCTCGTCTTTTGAGGAGATGGGCTGGGTTTACCATCTTTGAAAGGCATCTATAAAACAGTGAGGAAAGTTATGTCTGAACAAACCGGGTCTGAAAAAGTTGCGTTTATACTGGCAGGAGAGGAAGTCCTGACTTATGATCGTACTATTGATTTAGTCGATAATCAAAAAGCCTGTCTGGATGATATGGATCAAACCATGGATCAGGGTTTTATGCTGGCGGATCAAAAAATTGAGCAGCCGGATCTGAAACAGAAAACCCAGTTTGTGGCTCTTAATCTGGTGCAGGCACTGCAAAAAGAAGACGATAAAACGGCTATTATACTGTTTTCCTATCTGGTTGAACGGTTACCGGAGCTTAAACAGGCTAAAGCAAAAGTTAAAGATACGGATTCAGGCCAGAAAATAGGTGTGGAATTTATTTTTGATGAGATTAAAGCAGAAGGTCAGAAGCTGGAATTTCGTCCTAACCCGAATAGTGTTCACTAATTATGTCTCTGAATTTTATCTCCCATCCCGGTCTCCGGGAACGTCATCTTAAGCGACAGTATAAAAACCCCTTATTTGAAGAATCTTTGCGAGAGTTTGATGAACAACGGCTTAGCGGTGCCCGTTATATGGACGAACAGGAACTGGACGCGTTTATTCAGTCCTTTCATCTATTACTTGAAGAAGTGGCGCATCTTAAACCGAATGAGGGGAGTGAGAAGTTACTGGAACTGAAGTCACGTCTGGATCAAAGTTATGAATTCTGCAGTGCTTTAGGCGGTGTACGTGATCATGAAAAACAGGCGATAGTACGGCTGGTTGAAGTGATTATGGCTTCTATCCGGCAGGCAGCAGAGGGCGATGCGGAAGCAGAGCAGAACCTGTATGAAGAAGAACTGGCTCGCAGGACTCATTTTTTATTATTAGAGTACCCGTTAATAGCCGATTTACTGCGACCCCAGTCTCCTATTGCAAAAGAGCAGCTGGTGCCGAGTCTGTTATGTGAATCAGAGGCTGCTTTATCTGCAGCATTGAGCCTGTTTGATAAGGAACATATAGAAAGCATTTATCAACAGGGGAAAGAATTGCTGGCGTCGATTCCGGAGCAGGAGGGTTTAGTCGAACCCAAAGCCCGTCTGGAACAGATCAGGCAGTATTTATTGCTTGAATAAGAATGGATTGTCCCCACCTGTATTAAATCCCCGTTCTGTTAAATATGACTTCCAGTGTATTTTCCAGATTGTGTGAGAGAAATAAGGTAAACCTGGACCTCGCCATAAAAGACAAGGCTTTTGGGGAATAGTTGTCATCTCTTTTCTCCTCGTCCTTAAGGACGAGCCTTACGAGGTGCCGGGTAAAGATATTTTGGAGTATTGAATGAGTCAGGAAAGTAAAGAAAACAAAATAAACAGTCCGATAGAAACCTCGGATGCTAAGGAAAGCAGAGAATTTCTGGCGGCAAAGGTAACGGAATTATCAGAAAAACTGGCCAACCTGCCCAAGGTTGTAGCACCTGTGGAAAAGGCGGTGCTTTTAATTGAGCTGGCCAATGCCGAACTGGGTATGACGCAAATGAGTGATGTCTGGAATCTTGCCAAAGAAGCCTTTGATATCTGCATTGCCAATGAAGACTGGCAGATGGCCATTGAAGCGGCTGATCTGCTTTATCAAACAGAATTACCCTCTGCTATTGTTGCCCTGGGGCATGGTGTGTGGTTGTCAGTTACCTATCCCGTTGAACCGGAATACACCATTAATATGCTTAACTATGTAATTAATGAAACTCCGGATGATGCTGATGGCGCGGCACTGGCGGCTGTCACGGCACACTTTATTGTGGATCATCGAACCGAAGGTCGTAAAAAAGACGATCTGAAAGTGATCACCGGCAATATGATTGCCAAAGTGGCTCAACGCCATAGTAAAGTAGAAACTCAGATGGGTCTGGATGTCTGGATGGATAAGCTGGAATTAAGAGAGCCGGATATATTTTTACCTCGTATGGGACTGGTGGTTGGTGCTATTGTGGGAGATGGTAACTGGTGGTTTGATCGGGATGAACTAAAGGCTAAAATACCCGATTAGCTCTCCTCTGGGAGTACGGGCATTCTGCCCATGCTCGCAGCGGGGTGTGTTCCTAATCTTCAATTTCATCGCCATGAAAAGTGCTTTCAAAGTGCATATTCTCAGATTTAACACCATTGGCCAGCAGTAAGGGTTTTAACAGGTGGTTTAAATGTCCAGGGGCAGCGATATAAAGATCAAAATTATGCAGATGTTTATGTTCATTATGCAGATGCTTGATTAAGGAATCGGCTACTACATCGGTTTTAGGTTCCAGTACAATGGGGGTATAGGTAAAATTGTCCAGGGCATCGTTCCAGGATCGACATAAATTTTCCAGATAATGATCTTCTACCTTGCGGCTCATCCAGTATAAATGGATGGTATCGGCATTTTCCAGTGACATGGCATGCTCAATAAGACTCTTAATGGGAGCAAATCCAGTATCCCAGGCTACAAATATCAGAGAATTGGGTGAATCCTCATCCAGCACAAAACTGCCGTATGGGCCGGTCAGATTTATACTGTCACTGGTCTTAACTTTCTCAAGCAATGTTGGTCCAAAAGGACTGTCATTGCACAGCGGGATATGAAACTCCAGGCTGCCAGGTTCACAGGGGCAGCTGGCAATAGAATATGTCGCTGTAATGGGGGGTTGCTCTTTCGGTGTTAATTGTTTCGCCAGACTCAGTTTAATATGCTGGCCAGCAAGAAAGCGTAACCGCTGACTGCGTGGAGGACGAATAGTCATGATAATAACATGCTCATTAATGGTCTGTATTTTTTTTACTTTGGCGCTAATGCTCTGTAAGGGAATATCATCGGCACTGACCGCTTCTTCGGTTTCCAGAGTAATATCAGTAATTGCTCGGTTGGAACAGGTCAGAATATAACCCTGTGCTTTTTCACTTTCTGTAAATACATAATCCTGATGAGACACCTGTTCCACTTTACCGGACAGTACTTTAGACTTACATTTTCCGCATTTCCCGTTATTACAGCCATAATCTACGGCCAGACCACTACGCAGGGCTGATTCGAGCAGTGTTTCTGATTTGTCTGAGATAAAATCATGGCGACTGGGCAGCAGACGGACATGGGGTAACATAAACTGTTTGAGCTGGTGTTCCATCTGATCAATGGGAGTGATCATTTTTTCAATTTCAAGATTTCTGACTTCAGCATGAAACCAGTCTTTACATTCATTCAGAGCACGTTCTTTATCCGCATTTATATTAATTGCCATCAAACGATGTTTCAGGCCGTCTATCAATTCCTCCATTCGATTTGCGCGACTTCTCTCATCCGCAAGCTCCAGATTCATTTTTATCAGCCGACGACTCAGGGCATCCACCTGTGCGCCCTCACGTTCACTCTGGGCCATTTTATGAACCGCATCACGCATAAATTTTTCTACTTTCTCAAGCATGGTATTGTCTTCATACTGGGCATCTGGAAAGGCCTTCTTCAGGTCTGATAGTGTGACTGTCCCTTCCATAACCCTGAGCTTGTTTTCCTGAATTTTTTTTTGAATATCACCGCGTTTAACTCCAATTAAGCGGGCTGCCTGAGAAAGTGATAAGTGTCTGTCCATAGTTTTCTCCAAAAATCTGATATTTTTATATTAAGAGGGATGTCGGGTCGGTTTTCCAAACAGATACCCTTGAGCATAGTGGAATTTCATTTTTTTAATAGTGGCATTCATTTGTTCGGTC
>JALVAL010000576.1 GCA_027011205.1 Gammaproteobacteria bacterium | reverse complement strand
GGTTTCTGCCAGTGACACTAATCACTTTAAATAATGGTGGGCCGTGTGAGACTCGAACTCACGACCAATGGATTAAAAGTCCACTGCTCTACCAACTGAGCTAACGGCCCATCCTGGGTACTGGAGCGCATTTGCTGTCTGCTCAGGATGGCGCATATTCTACCGTTTTTAATTTTTATGGCAAGTTTTTTTTAGTAATTTTTATAATTTTTTTAATAAACGACGTGCCTGCCCTGCTTCTGTGGTATCGGGATATTTAGCCAATAACTGCTGCAGTGTTTTTCGTGTGTCCTCTTTCCGCCCAAGCTCATAATAACTATAGGCTTTTTTTAATTCAGCTTCCGCTTTTTTAGGGCTAAAAGGATAGACATCCAGTAAATGCTGATAATCCTTAATAGCCTGTTCATAATTCCTCTGGGCATAACTGGATTCAGCTATCCAGTACTGAGCAATATGCGCATAACGGCCGGATGGATATTGCTCAATAAATTTAATAAAGGCTTCTCTGGCAGCATTATAGCGCCGGGCTCTTAACTCATCATAAGCAATTTGATAGGCTTTTTGTTCTGCCTGACGCTGTTTGGCGTTCATTGGTTTTCTGACCGCCACTGGAGGTTTTACTGCTGGCGGTGTCTGAAGCTTATCAGGATTGCCTGATGTCACAGACGCTGATAATGCTTTATCATCGACTATAATCACTTCCCGCTCAGTCACACCCTCAGTTGCAACATTGTGAGATGATCTGACAGTGGATTTATCAACGATTTCTGCAGGTTCAGGGGCGGAAGTTTCAGTACTTTCCGGTGTTGATGGTGTTGCAGACTTTGCCTGTTCCTGCCCCAGACGACGATTCATATCCTGATATAAATCCCGCTGCTGCTGTTTAAGCTGGCGAATTTGATTGGCCTGTTCTTCCAGTAAGCTGCGTAATTGCTGGTTTTCCTGCTGCAGTTGTTTTAAACGGTACAGGAACTCCAGTTGCTTCTGAGAGCTCATTAAACGCTCCAGACGATCAACCCTGACATTCAGTGGCCGGTTTTTATAATCATCCACTGCACTGGCTGATTCAGCTAGAACAGGGGCTGTAGCAGCTGATATAAAACCCGCTGCCAGTAGTGAAAGTATCAGTCTATTGCTCTTACTATTAAAGCCTGTCATATTTTATCTACACCGGTCCCTAGTAAATTAATTCAACACGACGATTGAGCTGCCAGGCAGATTCATTATGATCCAGAGCCACCGGCTTTTCTTCACCAAAACTGGTCACTTTCATCTGCTGTGCCGGAACCCCTGACGCCATTAGAAAATCGGCTACCGCCTGAGCACGGCGCTCACCTAAAGAGAGATTATATTCCCTGGTACCCCGTTCATCGGTATGCCCTTCAATGGTGAGCACCTGTTCGGGATTCAGGGACAGGAATTCCGCATGTGCATTCAAGGCAGACTGGCCTTCAGTACTGATCTGACTGCTGTCATAGTCGAAATAGATGGTTCTGACAGATAAGGGACTATTAGGATCGGACAAAGGATCTCCGCTATAGGACTGGCCATTCATTGCAGCACCATCGCCCATAGCCGAGCCATTATAACCACCTGTCTGACCTTCATAAGCCTCACCATTTTGTCCCGTAGCACCAGTACGATCTTCTACATCCGCTTTATTTGTATCATCCTCACTGGTTGATGAACAGGCCCCCAGAAATAACAGCGGTATGATCATTAACAGAATGGGTAGTGTTTTTAGCAGTTTATTCATTATGTGCTCCTGGTGTTATCGACTACGAAAGGGTGACCAGGCGGGTTCTCTTACATCTCCACTTAGTACTCGTAATCTTTGAGGTGAGTTACTACCATCTACAGCAACGGCTTCAAGAATGCCTCTGCCGCGCAACTCGGTTGCGTATAAAATCATTTTTCCATTGGGTGCATAAGAGGGTGATTCATCCAGTCTGGACTGAGTTAAAACCTGTAAATAACCATTAGCAAGCTCAATGATAGCCACCCGGTATCTGCCCTGCACCCGGGTGATAAGAGTAATAAACTTGCCATCCGGGGAATAGCTGGCATTGGAATTGTAGTTACCTTCAAAAGTTAAACGTCTCGGGTTGCCGGCCTTACCCTGCTGATTGACAGCAATTTGATAGATCTGTGGTTTTCCGGCACGATCAGAAGTAAAAATAAGGTTCCGGCCATCCGGTGACCATGAGGGTTCAGTATCAATACTATAATGTCTGGTGATACGCTGCAGAACACCGCTGGCAATATACATAATATAAATTTCTGAATTGCCGTCTTTGGAAAGTGTGAGAGCCAGACGTTTGCCATCGGGAGAAAAAGCCGGGGCACTGTTTAAGCCTTTAAACTCAGCAAGCACCTTACGTTGACCTGTTTTAAGCTCCTGCAAATAAATAATAGATCGGCCTTTTTCAAAAGAAACATAAGCCAGTCGCTTACCATTGGGCGACCAGCTGGGCGACATAATGGGCTGTTGGGATTTTAAAATAACCTGCTCATCAAAACCATCGGAATCGGCAACCGCCAGAGTATAGGTCCGTTTTTTTCCACTGCCGCTATTATTAACCACAACATAAGCAATCAGGGTATCAAACGCACCATGAGTATGAGTCAGTTTTTCATAAATTTTATCACTGATCTGATGCGCAACACGACGTAATTGCTGCTGTTTTACAGTATACCGATAAGCCGCCATTTCCTTACGACTAAAGATATCCAGCATTTGAAATTTAACTTCATATAAATTCTGGCCTACCGGTGTAATATTCCCAATGACCAGCTGCTCTGCATCGGTATTTTTCCAGCGTTCGAAATTTATATTCCCACCCAGTGCTGGACGCTCCGGTAACTGATTAAGTTTTAAGGGCGAAAAAAGTCCGCTGCGGGCCAGATCAGAACGAATGATCCGGGCAATATCAATGGAGCTTTTAGCAGATGACGACCCCTGAGACCAAGAAAATGGCACAATGGCAATGGGATTCGCACTTTGAAATCCGCCCTTAATCTCAACTTCCAGTACGGCATGAGCAGGTGAACTTAAAATAATCAGGCCAGTCAGTATTAATATCAGGGTATTTAGGTGTTTTATGCTGTACAACTTCATTGTTTAATAACTTCCCGGCTCAAATCGTAATCTCATTTCTTTAAATTGTTTAAAAATAACACTATCAGCAGGTACTGGCAATGGTGATGCTCGCAGTACCGCAGTTTCTACCGAATGGTCAAAAGAGGCATTGCCGCTGCTCTCAGCAATTTTGGCTGATATAACCTGGCCATTAGAACGCAGTACAATATCAATTTTACATTGTAAATTATGCGCTGTATCCGGTGGCCGTCGCCAGTTACGTTCAATTTTCTGAGCAATCAGACCGACGTATTTATTGACTATACCTTTACTGCGTCGTTCTCGTTCCGCCTGCTCTCTTTGCTGCTGCCGTTTTAATTCTGCCTGACGTTTTTTATCTGCCTCAGCCTGACGTTTTTGTTCGGCAATACGACGCTTTTTCTCTTCAGCCTGGCGTTTTTCCTGCTCAGCTTTTTGTCTGGCTTCCTTAATACGTTTTTGTTCTGCGGCTTTTTTTTCTGCCTGTTTGCGTTGCTCTTCTTTCAGCTTTTGCTCTTTACGCTTTTTTTCCTGCTTTTTTTTCTCTTCTAATTGCGCCGCTTTACGCTGAAGCTCTTTTTTTCTGGCCGCTTGTTCTTTACGTTTTTGTGCGGCTTGCTTCTTTGCTGCCTTTTTACGTTTTTCTTCCTGGCGTTTTTTTTCTTTAGCTTCTCTGGCTTTTCTTTCAGCAGTTGCCTTGCGCTGTTGCTGCGCTTTTTTTTGCTGTTCAATTTCCGCTATTTTAGAATTAAAACTATTCGCATCCACTGCGGTAGTCTGAATAATATCACCCTGTTTGAGAACAATCTGTCTGGGCTTATCAAATTCCCAGTTAAACAATAAAGCACCAATAAAAAGCAAATGCAGTATCACTGCAATGCTAAAAGCAATACTGTTTTCTTTTATCCACTCAAACATCAGACACCATTATGTTGTTCCGGATGTCGTTGCCGATATTGTTTCTGGGTCCTGTTGTTCCAGAGTTTTTGTCATCAGACCCACATTGGGAATGCCTGCCTGACTGAGCAGAGCCAGAACATCCATGATATAAACATATTGCACATCTTTATCACCCGCCACCAGCACGGATAGTTTGGGTGTCACCATAAGCTGGTTTTTAATTAATTCAACCAGAGCATTTCGGGCCACCGGATGTTCCTTACCCAGACCAATAGTCAGGTAATACTGTCCCTGTACATCCACTTTTACAATAACCGTTTCGGCAGGTTTGGGATCCAGAGATTCCACCTCATTTGCCTGCGGCAAATCAACTTTAACCCCCTGGGTTAATAATGGAGTTGAAATCATAAAAATAACCAGCAGCACCATCATCACATCAATGTAGGGAACCACATTGATTTCGGCCATGGGCTTACGGCGTTTACGTGCCATTTCAGGTATGTACCTGACGATTCAGTAAATTGGAGAATTCTTCCATAAAACCATCGTAACGACTTTCCAGACGTTCCACATTATAGGAAAAACGGTTATACGCTATAACCGCTGGAATAGCGGCAAACAAACCCATGGCTGTCGCAATCAGAGCTTCTGAAATACCCGGGGCAACCATAGACATGGTGGCCTGCTCAACCTGACCCAAAGCCCGGAAGGAATTCATAATTCCCCAGACAGTACCGAACAGACCGACATAGGGGCTGGTTGAGCCAACCGTAGCCAGAAACGGCAGACCAGATTCAGCCCGTTCAACTTCTCTGTTCAGAGTTACCCGCATGGCTCGCTGTGCCCCTTCAAGTACGGCTTCTTTAACCATGCCCGGCTGTTTATAAAGTTTGGCGTACTCACGAAAACCCGCTTCAAAAATACTCGCCATGCCCTGTGCATTTTTGCGCTGGGTTAAGGCTTTGTATAAATCCACCAGATCCGCGCCTGACCAGAAACGACGTTCAAATATATTAGCTTCCTGTTTAGCCTTTTTTAATATCAGCCATTTCTGAATAATCATAGTCCAGGCTATAATAGAAACTACCAGTAAACCCAGCAACACCATTTGCACCATAAAACTGGCACTGGAGATCAGGGACAATATCGACATATCATGTTGCATTTTTTAGCCCAATAAAATTATTATAAATAGATTCAGGGAAAGCTGCAGGTCTTTTTTTATACTGATTGAAACTAACCACTTTAACTTCTCCATGTGTTAATATTTCGTCCCCAGCATTTTTGTTCGCCCGAACAATTGACTGTTCAAAAACAATACTGGCTCTGGTCAGTTTTTTTAAAGTGGATTTTACCTGCAGGAGATCATTAAATAATGCCGGTTTTAAATAGTTAATGGACAGGGCACTGACCACAAAAACAATACCGTATTTTTTAATTATCTCATCCTGTTCCAGATCAAGAGTACGCAGCCATTCAGTTCTCGCCCGCTCCATAAAATTAAGATAATTGGAATGATACACCACACCACCACTGTCGGTATCTTCATAGTAGACTCTGACCGGCCAGATAAATTCCATAGTTATTACTTCGTTTTTTCCATACCAAAATGCAAATAGGCCATATCAGTCGCCACCCGACCCCGGGGAGTACGCATAATATAGCCCTGCTGGATCAAATAAGGCTCCAGCACATCTTCAATAGTACCTCTTTCTTCACTGATGGCCGCTGCCAGATTATCGATACCCACCGGACCCCCTTCAAATTTTTCAATAATGCTCAACAATAGTTTTCGATCCATCATATCAAAGCCCATGGGATCCACATCCAGTAAATTCAATGCCCGATCTGCGACTTTGGCATTCACCGTACCATCACTTTTTACTTCCGCAAAATCCCGCACTCGTCTTAATAATCGGTTGGCTATACGTGGAGTGCCACGGGAACGTCTGGCAATTTCGCTGGCACCATGGGGTTCAATATGTATGCCCATAATTCCGGCAGAACGGGCAACAATATGAGATAAATCAGCAATAGAGTAAAATTCCAGCCGTTGTACAATACCAAAACGATCCCGCAGAGGAGAGGTCAGCAAACCCGCCCGTGTGGTTGCACCAATTAAGGTAAAAGGTGGTAAATCCAGTTTAATGGAACGGGCAGCAGGTCCTTCTCCAATCATTATATCCAGCTGCTTGTCTTCCATCGCCGGATAGAGCACTTCTTCTACTACCGGACTCAGACGATGTATCTCATCAATAAAAAGTACATCACCTTCTTCCAGATTAGTCAGTAATGCTGCAATATCACCTGGGCGTTCAAGGACCGGACCTGATGTCTGGCGCATGTTAACACCCATTTCATTGGCAATAATATGAGATAGAGTGGTTTTGCCCAGACCGGGAGGACCAAAAATTAATACATGATCAAGGGCTTCATTTCGATTGCGGGCAGCAGGTATAAATATTTCCATCTGTTCACAGACAGATGGCTGGCCAACATAGTCCTGCAGGCTTTTAGGGCGAATAGAGTTATCCTGAATATCTTCACTGGGCAGTTCTGTTGTGCTAATGATTCGTTCGTTATCGAGCATATATTTGTTTAATTTTTTACCGTATTTTTAAGCGCCTGCTTAATCAGCATTTCACAGCTCTGATCCCGCGTTTCCAGTCTGGCAATCATTTTACTGGCTTCTACCGGTTTATAACCCAGTGCAATCAAAGCACTGGTTGCTTCTTTAATAGTATCCTGTTCAATACTTAAATTATCAGACTTAGTCGAGGTTTTATCTATTAGAGTGTCTTCTTCTGTCTGCCAGTCACTGAGTCGATCTTTCATTTCAATGATCAGTCGCTGAGCGGTTTTTTTACCAATCCCGGGTAAACGTACCAGACCACTTTCATCGTTATTTTTTACCACCTGAACAAATTCATCCGCGCTGATCCCGGATAAAATAGTCAGTGCCAGTTTGGGGCCTACGCCGTTTACCCTGATCAGACTTTTAAATAACAGACGCTCTGATTCACTATGAAAACCATAGAGTAACTGGGCATCTTCACGCACCACCAGATGGGTCAGAACAATCACCGGGCTACCCAGTTCAGGCAGCTGGTAAAAAGTACTCATAGGCGCCTGAACTTCATAACCGACGCCGTGCACATCAATCATTAATTGCGGCGCCTGTTTCTGAATTAAAATACCGGATAATCTTCCAATCATAAATTAAGTCGTAAGTCGTAAGTCGTAAGTCGTAAGTCGTAAGTCGTAATGATTATAAGGTGAAGCGTTTTTTTCTTCTACCGCGAATGGCCCCCAGGATCTCTGCCGGATACCTCTGCTGAGCCTTGCTTTTAAATTCTGTCATGGTTTTTCTGGTATTGGCATGGCATAAGGCTATTGCCAGTGCATCAGCAGCATCCGATGGCGGCATATCATTGAGATTAAGCAGAACCTTTATCATGTGCTGCACCTGGTTTTTAGCCGCATGTCCTTTGCCAACAATGGCCTGTTTAACCTGATTAGCCGTATATTCTGATACCGGGATATTATCGACCATCACTGCACAGATGGCAGCCCCGCGAGCCTGACCTAATTTTAACGCAGAATCAGGGTTGCGAGCCAGAAAAACATTTTCTATGGCCATTTCATCTGGTGACCATTGCTGCACCAGTTTTTGAATATCATCAAAAATAATTTTGAGACGAGGCGGTAGTACACCACCACCGGTTTTTATGGTGCCGCATTCTAAAAAACGAATACGGCTACCTGAGGATTCTATGAGACCATAGCCTGTTTTGAGGGAACCCGGGTCAATACCCAGGATTATTTTTTTTTCCGGAGTGGATAAGCTGATTTTTGTCCCCTCACCCTGAATGTCTCCCTCTCAACTGGAGAGAGTACGGAAATTGTTACTGGCTCAGCTCTTAATGACTGAGTTGTTCCATGACCTGGTCGGAAAATTCAGCATTGGAATAGACATTCTGAACATCATCCAGATCTTCGAGCATATCCACCATGCGCATCACTTTCTGAGCATCATCAATATTCAGAACCACAGAAGTTGACGCTTTCATTGTTACTTCCGCCACTTCCGGGTCAAAACCGGCTGCAACCATAGCATCTTTAACATCCATAAAGTCTTCTGCCGTGGTAATGACATCAATGGAACCATCGTCACTGGTTTCTACATCTTCTGCGCCAGCTTCTAAAGCCGCTTCCATAATAGCATCCTCGTCACTGCCTTCAGGATAACTGAGAATACCTATTTTACTGAACAGATATGCAACGGAGCCATCGGTACCCAGGTTGCCACCGGCTTTGGTAAAGGCATGACGCACTTCTGCAACAGTACGATTTTTATTATCCGTTAGACAGTCCACCATAACAGCTACACCACTGGGACCATAACCTTCATAACGAATTTCATCAAAATTATCACCATCGTTATCACCGGCACCCCGCTTAATAGCCCGTTCAACAGTATCACGGGTCATATTGGCACGCAGGGATTTGTCAACAATAGCGCGCAAACGCGGGTTAGCATCAATATCACCGCCGCCTAAACGAGCAGCTACGGTAATTTCACGAATCAATTTAGTAAATAATTTACCCCGTTTGGCATCCTGACCTTTTTTACGGTGCTGGATATTTGCCCATTTACTATGACCTGCCATTAGAACCTCTTTATATTTGACTGATTAGATTGACCAGTACACTCTCACAACTTTATTCTGAGTAGCAGGTATCTGTTGCTGATTTATGAAGTTTCGGCAGCAGGATGCTGCCGATAAAGCCTCCACGGATGGATTCACGGCGTCTTCAGAAAGTAGCAACAGATACCTGCTACGGACTTGTTTATTTATACAATAATTAAACTATCTCTTAATCTGCAATCTTATCACTTAATGATTCACGTTTCTTTATGCCCAGTTCTTTTAATTGAGCCGAACTGACTCCTGAAGGCGCCGAAGTCAACAGACAGGCTGCGGACTGCGTTTTAGGGAAGGCCATAACTTCACGAATAGAACAGGAGCCGGTCATTAACATCACCAGACGATCCAGACCAAAAGCAATACCTGCATGTGGAGGACAGCCATATTTCAGGGCCTCCAGCAGGAAACCGAACTTGTCCTGAGCTTCCTCGTCATTAATACCTAATAACTTAAATACACTTTCCTGCATGCTCTGGCTGTGAATACGCGCTGAACCACCGCCTAATTCCGTACCATTAAGCACCATATCATAGGCTCTGGACAGACTTTCAGCGGGATTATCCAGTAATTCCTGAGGGTCGTCCGTATTGGGTGAAGTAAACGGATGGTGTAAAGCAGTCCAGCGACTGCTGCTTTCATCGTATTCAAACATTGGGAAGTCAACCACCCAGAGCGGCTGCCAGCCGTGCTTGACCAGCCCCATATCCTGGGCGACCTTAACCCGTAATGCCCCCAGTGCTTCATTAACCACTTTGGTTTTATCCGCACCAAAGAAGATCAGATCACCATCTTCAGCCCCGGTTCTATCCAGAATAATCGTCAACGCTTCATCAGGAATAAACTTAACAATAGGAGACTGCAGGCCTTCTCTACCCAGTGCTTGGTCATTTACTTTTATATAAGCCAGACCTTTAGCACCATAAATAGACACATATTTAGTGTATTCATCAATCAGTTTACGAGTTAAGGATGAGCCATTGGGTATACGCAAAGCGGTAACACGGCTACCGGGATCTTTTGCCGGTCCGGAGAAGACTTTAAAATCAACTTCGGTTAATACATCTGCAACTTCAACCAGTTCCAGATCGATGCGCAGGTCCGGCTTGTCACTGCCATATCGGTTCATTGCTTCGGCATAGGTCATGCGCGGGAAGGGATTGGGCAGCTGCTGTTCCAGAACTCGGGCAAATACCCCGCGGATCATTTCTTCCATCATGGTCATCAGCTGATCTTCCTGCAGAAAAGAAGTTTCTATATCCAGCTGGGTAAATTCCGGTTGACGGTCAGCCCGTAAGTCTTCATCACGGAAGCAGCGGGTCACCTGATAATAACGATCCATTCCGGACATCATTAATAATTGTTTAAATAGCTGTGGAGACTGAGGCAGGGCAAAAAATTCACCGGGATGAGTACGACTGGGGACCAGATAATCCCGGGCACCTTCAGGGGTGGCCCTGGTCAATATCGGGGTTTCAATATCCAGAAAACCATTGTCATCAAGGTAGTTGCGCAAATGACGGGTAATTTGTGCCCGTAACATCAGGCGCTGCTGCATTTCCGGGCGTCGCAGGTCAATATAACGATAACGCAGACGATGTTCTTCTGAAACATCGTCATCATCCAGCTGAAACGGCGGGGTCAGTGCGGTATTAAGTACTACCAGTTCCTGCGCCAGTATTTCTATCTGACCGGTAGGCATTTCAGGATTTTCAGTGCCTTCCGGACGCTCACGTACCTTGCCTTTAACCTGTAGTACATATTCATTACGAACCCGCTCCGCCTGCATAAAGATTTCCGGGATATCAGGGTCAAAAACAATTTGCGAAATACCCTCCCGATCTCTCAGGTCAACGAAGATAACACCGCCATGATCGCGACGACGATGTACCCAGCCGCTTAAAGTCACTTCCTGATCAATGTTTTCTTCTGTTAAATGCCCACAATAATGGCTTCGCATACCCGGTTTCCTGTGTTTGTCTACGTCTAATTATGTATCGAACTAAAAACCGGTAATTTTAAGCTTTGTACACCCAGACTACAAGGGGTGCATTAAAAAAGATTTATCCGCAGACTCAGGAAGCACCACAGCCGCAGCTTCCACCGCCGCAACTGCCGCCAGACTTACTGCTGGAACCGCTGCCGGAGGATTTTTTGCTGTTTTTAAAGTCCGTTTCATACCAGCCCTTGCCCTTTAACCGAAAACCGGTTGCAGAAATCAGTTTTTTTAGTCGGGATTCTTTGCATACCGGGCAATTTTGCAATGGATCATCAGACATTTTCTGCATTGCTTCCATTTCATGACCGCAAGCACCACAACGGTATTCATATATAGGCATTTTGAGCTCCTAAGTATAAAAAAGGGGGAATTTTTTAAGCTACTGGATTTGCTATATTGGGACTGGACTGGATTTTTTAAAGATGAGCAATAGTTTATTGTTCTTTTTTAGCACGTAATTGTTCTGATTGCAGACGCATAATATGGCGAATAATCTGATCCACTTCCTGATCAGAGATATCAACAAAACCCACCGATATACGGTAGGGATAATTATCTTCTTTCTGGCTGGAAGCCTGCAGTACCCGGCCTTTCAGGCGCAGACAAAGTAAATCGGTAGAGAGTATTAAATTCATTGACAGCAGCGTACCCTGCTTTAGTTTTTGATCATTACCAAAAGCCAGTCCTCCGGCACCCAGGTTAATCTGACGGCGTGCTTCCGGAGCCGAATCCTGTTCTTTAAACAGACACATTTGTGCCAGCAGTTCTATTTTATTATCCAGGTTTTTCAGATAACTGGCCGTCTCAGGTGAATGTTCACAGATCCGCCCAAGACAGACTTTCATCTGTTGATTCATCTGACCAAACAATTCCATCATTTCAAAAGACCCTGACAGGGTACTGTTTTCATCTAAATCCCTGTGCAGGGTATTTTCATTGACAATAGAAAAAGAAAAAACAGCACTATCATCAATTCGATAATACTGTCTACGCTCGTTTATATTATTATTTTCGCTCATATTCTTCTGCTTCAGTCTGTTAATGCCCATGGCTTTTTATTGGCTCACGGTTGTTTAAAATTGAATAAAACTGGGTGTTTCTTCAATGCTGTCATCTGCTGTATTGCTCTCATCTGAAGCTGGTTTAGATACAGAATTTTTTGTTTCTGAGGAATTATTCCTGCTGCTTACTTTTTTAGTATCCGCTGGCGGCGGATTTGTTTCGGGTGTTGCTTTTACAGCAGAGTCTGTGGTCTCTGCTTTCTGCCGGGGCTTAATACCCAGATCTTCCTTGCTTTGAGAAATAATAATTTCCACCCGACGATTCATGGCCCGATGTTCAGCAGTATCATTGGCTACCAGGGGTTTTACATCAGCAAAAGCCTGAATACTGAAACGCGCAGGGCTTAAACGATCATCTCTTAATAACTCATGAGTAACAGCTGCTGCCCGGGCAGATGAGAGTTCCCAGTTTGACCTGAATTGTGCAGTATTAATAGGAATATTATCGGTATGACCTGCAACAATTATATTGCCGGATGTTTTTACCAGTTCTTCGGCAATAATCTCCAGAATTTCTATAAAATCATCGGTTAATCTTGCAGTACCCGAACCAAAGGAACCTTTATCTCGAATCCTTATGGTAATACTCTTATCATTAGCTTCTACATCAATCATATCCGCCTGAATTTCTTCTTTTAAAGCGGCACTCAGCTGCTCTGCTTTCTCTTTTATGCTTTGTTTCTGAAATTGTTCCAGCTGCTGTCTCAGAGCATTTAATTGTGCTTCCACTTCTGCTTCTTCAGCTTTTACTTCCTGCAGGCGTTTTTTCAGCCCCTCAGAATCAGCCTCAGCGTCAGACATATTTTCCATTTTGTCTTTTAATTCATTTTCTTCAGCCTGTAATTGCTCCAGCTTTTCAATCAGTTTCAGCTCCTGCATGGTATCATCCATGGTTTTCTGACGAACTTCATTGATCACTGTAGGCTGAGGTGGGGCCGGGCTGAATTCTCTGGCCACAATATTCACCCCTTTAGGTATTTCTGCCGCCTTAATATCACGTTGTACACCAAAGGCATTTTTCATAGAACCGGCGATTTGTTTGAACTTCTGTACATCCATTTCTGAAAACGATAACAGCAGTACAAAGAAACACATCAATAGAGACATTAAGTCGGCAAATGTCAGTACCCAGGCAGGAATACCCGCCGGACATTTACACTTCTGTTCTTCTTCCATCTAGCAGATACCGACTTTTTGATGAGTGTGAAAAATAGGCATAAGCCGTTTTGTAATTAAGATAGTCATTGGCTATTCTGCTGCAGCCACTGCACGTTTACCTTCCGGTAGATAGGTTTGCAGCATCTCACCCATAACCTTGGGATTAATACCTTCCTGAATGGCACCAATAATTTCCAGTATCAATGAGCGATTCAGACGTTGCTGGTCTGCAATATAAGCCAGTTTATCGGCCACAGGAATACAGAACGCATTGGCCAGTACCGCACCATACAAGGTGGTCAGCAATGCCACTGCCATTGAGGGTCCAATGGTTTTGGGATCATCCATATTAGCCAGCATACCCACCAGCCCTATCAGGGTTCCAATCATGCCCATAGCAGGCCCCATATCGGCAATTTTCATAAAGAATTTCTGTCCCCATTCATGCCGCTCTACTGCCAGATTAATATCCTTGGAAAGCATTCTCTGTACAAAATCCGGTTCATGCCCATCGACACATAAACTGATCCCTTTTTGTAAAAATTCATTCGGAATTTCCTGCCCTTCCAGTCCAAGAATGCCCTCTTTACGGGCAATAGTGGCCAGTTCAACGCCTTTTTCAATCAGTTCATTAGGATTATCAATTTTGTTTAATATGGATTTGAGCAGGACTTTTATAGAGCTAAGGGTGGTTCCCAGAGGAAACATGGCCATTACAGCAAAGGAAGCTCCTCCAAATACCACCAGCATAGAGGGCACATTAATAAAAAGTATAATACCGCCACTGAGCACCATTGCCACAGCAATAATGGCGAGGGCACCAATAATACCAATAACCGTTGCTATATCCACTAATTAATTACCTTTTGCTATATCCCCACAGGGATTTTTGTATACAATCACTTTTTATGACAAATTTCTTTTATTAATCATTTTATCGGCTTATTCAGATAGAACTTAAGCCTAATGACACTATCATTATATTAGCAGTTATTTTTAATTTAAAAACTTTTTTTCGGATTTTATGATAAAAAACAAATCAGTTCTGGTGACAGGTTGTTCTTCCGGGATCGGACTTTGCTGCGCTCATGAGTTAAAAAAACGCGGTTATCAGGTAATTGCCTCCGCGCGCAGGAGCGAAGATGTTCAAATGCTTCAACAACAGGGGTTTAAGGCGGTCAGTCTGGATCTGGCAGACAGTGATTCCATAAATAATGCTGTCGAACAGGTACTGGCACAAACCGATGGACAACTTTATGCCCTGTTTAATAATGCTGCCTATGGACAACCCGGAGCTGTAGAAGATTTACGACGTGACGTCCTAAAAGAACAGTTTGAAACCAATGTATTTGGTACTCAGGAGCTGACGAACCGGCTCATACCAGTGATGCGTGCTCAGGGTTATGGCCGAATTGTTTACAATGGCTCTATACTGGGCATTATCTCTCTGCCTTTTCGCGGTGCTTATAATGCCTCAAAATATGCTTTGGAAGGTTTGACGGATACTCTCCGCCTGGAACTTTACGGCAGCGGTATTGAGGTGTCAATTATTGAACCTGGCCCGGTCAGCAGTGCGTTTCGAAAAAATGCCTTTATTAAATATCAGCAATACATTGATAAAGAATCCAGTTTTTTTAAGAAAAATTATGAAACGATGGAAGCCCGCCTCAAAAAGAAAGGCCCCGCCGCCCCCTTTACCCTGCCACCCGAAGCCGTGTTTAAAAAACTGCATCATGCCCTGGAAAGCAAACACCCGCAGGCACATTATTATGTAACCTTTCCAAGCTATCTATTCGGAACTTTAAAACGAATTTTACCCGCCAAAGGAATGGACTGGGTGTTGAGGAAGATATCGAGAGAAGAGAATAGTTAGAAGTCGGAAGTCGGAAGTCGGAAGTCGGAAGTCGGAAGTCGATTAGATTATATGCTTTTGCTCTATAACTTATGACTTACGACTTCAGACTTCAGACTTCTGACTTGCTTTTAAGCTACCTCTTCTGCCCGAACAACCCGATCAAAAACCATATCGCCGCTGGCATTGATATCGACTTCAATGATATCTCCGGGCATAAATTTGCCGGCCAGAATTTCCTGAGCCAGTGGGTTTTCCAGAGACTGCTGAATGGTTCGTTTCAATGGTCTTGCGCCATAGATTGGATCAAAACCTGCTTCGGCAATTTTGTCCATTGCGACATCGGAAACTTCCAGATCCAGTTCTCTGTCTGCCAGACGTTCTCGCAGATCCTGCATTTGAATGCTGGCAATTTTACGGATAGCTTCTCTGCCCAGTGGATGGAACACCACGACATCATCAATCCGGTTAATAAATTCCGGTCTGAAATGTTGTGAGACCACTTCCATGACTTCAGTTTTCATAACCTGATAATCGGTTTCCGCTTCCGCACCGTCATGAGCACTGGCCTGAACACTCAGTTCCTGAATCCGTTGCGACCCGAGATTCGAGGTCATAATAATCACCGTATTACGGAAATCAACGGTTCGCCCCTGCCCATCAGTCAGACGGCCATCATCCAGAACCTGCAACAGGATATTAAATACATCCGGATGCGCTTTCTCAACTTCGTCCAGTAGAATGACAGAATAAGGCTTACGTCGAACGGCTTCAGTCAGATAACCGCCCTCTTCATAACCGACATATCCGGGAGGTGCACCAATTAAGCGGGCCACCGCATGTTTTTCCATAAACTCGGACATATCCAGACGCACCATGGCATCTTCCGTGTCAAACAGGAAGTTAGCCAGAGCCTTGGTTAATTCCGTCTTACCTACACCGGTTGGACCGAGGAATAAAAATGAACCATTTGGTCGTCTGGGATCGGATAAACCAGCACGGGAACGACGAATGGCATTGGCCACTACGGTAACAGCTTCGGTCTGACCGACTACCCGTTCATGTAATTTTTCTTCCAGATGCAGCAGTTTTTCATTTTCCCCTTCCAGCATTTTGCTAACAGGGATCCCGGTCCATTTGGCAACCACTTCGGCGATTTCTTCTTCTGTCACAGAATTTCTTAACAGTCTGGGTTTATCACCCGTATCGAGCATCTCCAGTTGGGAAGCCATATCCAGCTGTTTTTCCAGTTCTGGGATCCGACCATACTGCAGTTCAGACATACGCGTCAGATCACCGGCACGCTGAGCGGTTTCCAGATCTTTGCGAGCCTGATCCAGAGCTTCTTTAATATGCTGGGTACCCTGAACAGCAGCTTTTTCAGATTTCCAGATCTCATCCAGTTCGGAATATTCACGTTCCAGTTCGGCAATATCATCTTGCAGAATTTCCAGACGTTTTTTAGAGGCAGAATCTGATTCTTTGCTCAGTGCCTCACGTTCAATTTTTAACTGGATCAGACGCCGTTCCAGTTTGTCCATTTCTTCCGGTTTGGAATCAATTTCCATACGAATTCGGCTGGCCGCTTCATCCACCAGATCAATGGCTTTATCCGGCAGCTTACGTTCAGTAATATAACGATGTGATAAAGTTGCAGCCGCTACAATGGCTGGGTCAGTAATATCCACCCCATGATGCACTTCATATTTTTCTTTCAAACCCCGCAAAATTGCAATGGTGTCTTCCAGTGTAGGTTCTTCCACCAGCACTTTCTGGAAACGACGCTCCAGAGCGGCATCTTTTTCCATATATTCACGATATTCATCCAGTGTGGTGGCTCCGACACAATGCAGTTCACCCCGTGCCAGTGCCGGTTTAAGCATATTTCCAGCATCCATGGAGCCTTCCGCTTTTCCAGCGCCCACCATGGTATGAATTTCATCGATAAACAGGATAATACTGCCTTCCTGTTTGGACAGGTCGTTTAATACCGCTTTCAGACGTTCTTCAAATTCACCCCGGAATTTAGCACCGGCAATCAGTGCACCCATATCCAGAGATAAAATTCGTTTGTGCTTAAGTCCTTCCGGGACTTCTCCATTGATAATGCGTTGCGCCAGTCCTTCAATGATCGCGGTTTTACCGACACCGGGTTCACCAATCAGAACCGGATTGTTTTTGGTGCGGCGCTGCAGAACCTGAACGGTACGACGAATTTCATCATCACGGCCAATCACCGGATCCAGCTTACCCTGTTCTGCACGTTCCGTTAAGTCAATGGTATATTTTTCCAGTGCCTGACGCTGCTCTTCAGCATTAGGATCATTGACACTCTGACCACCGCGCATGGCATCAATGGCCTCTTCAATGGTTTTCTTATCCGCACCCAGTTTTTGCAGAATATTACCTAACTGACCTTTATCGTCTACTGCCGCCAGTATATACAGCTCACTGGAAATGAACTGGTCTTTGCGCTGCTGGGATAATTTATCAGTAATATTCAATAGCCGGGTGAGTTCAGGTGATATCTGTACATCACCGGCAGAGCCTTCAACACTGGCCATTTGATCCAGCGCCTGAGACAGTTGTGAACGTAACAAATTAATATTGACATTTGACTGGGTCAGCAGATGTCTTGCCGTACCCCCTTCCTGATCAAGCAGGGCAATCATCACATGTACTGATTCAATAAACTGATGATCCCGCCCGATAGCAAGGCTCTGGGCATCTGCTATCGCCTGTTGAAATTTGCTGGTTAGTTTATCCATTCTCATTGTTTAGCCTCACTAAAATAAATGCTGGTTATATTTCTCTATAAAAAGTAAATAAGGGCTGTGGATAACTTTTTCAACACCTTTTGTTTATTATTT
>JALVAL010000575.1 GCA_027011205.1 Gammaproteobacteria bacterium | reverse complement strand
ATAAAATGTATTGTCTGATGCAGTGAAGACTCTAAAGCCTGCATGGCTATCAGTGCCCGATCAAGCCCTTTGGTTTTAAAACCTGAACCAATCATCAGCAATAATAAATCCTGCTCGGGTATTTGCAGTTGTTGGCGAAATGACGCTCGTATTTGAGCGGCATTTTCCGGTGCTTTTCGATCTTTTGAAATACCCGGTGGTAATAAATGAAAACGTTCATCCGGGGTATGATAATATTTTTTAAAAACTGCTTTCTGGGCATCAGAAATCATTAAAATTTCGGTATTAGAGTGTTTTGCAAAAACCGCCTTCTCATTATGATAAAAATAGCTGTAACGACTGCCCATTCGATATAAACGACCTCTCAGCTTATGTGCTTTTTCTGCATAACAGGCGTCGGCAGCATAGTAGACATCCAGATGAGCTATTTTATTAAAGCCAACCAGTATATCAACCGGATGCTTTATCAGATCCTTCTGGACCTGATTTTCAAAACGCTGATAACGCTTATGATTAGTTAGGGCCTTTGCATCCAGCAGTTTAATATCAAACGCCACAGGCCGCTCCCCCTGCCATAACAGAGTGTAAACCCGAACCTCATGTCCGGCATCCGCACATAAATCGGCAATGCGCATAAAATCTCTCTGCAGACCGCCAAAGGGAAAATATTTGAACAATACAAAGGCAATTTTCATTTATTGATATTGCCCTAATAATGGCTGAAGTTTATCCATTACGGTTTCAGGACTTAAGCTGGAAAAACAGGCGGGCTGAATAATATTGCCGCTATTATCCATTTCTGTCTTTGCACAATTTTTTTTCATACAGGTACGACAGGGATAGTCAACCTGAAGATAGTGCTGGTTCTGACCATAAGGCCGGGTTAAACCCGGATTGGTGGGACCAAAAAGAGTGATTTGAGGCTTATCCAGTGCAGCAGCCAGATGCGCCAGTCCGGTATCCACGGAAACCACTGCATCAATCTCAGTCAGTTTATGCATAATTTCAGTCAGTGACATGGCAGGTAAAATAATAATATGCTGAGGATCACTTACCTGTTGTTTAATACGTTCAGCTCGCAGCCGTTCAGCTTCTGATCCCCAGGGTAAATAAACCAGACATTTATTTTTGACCAGTTGTTGTGCTAATTGATGCCAGCTATTTTCCGGCCAGTGCTTGGTGGCCCAGGTGGTACCATGAAAAAATAATACTGCCGGGGACTGATGGCTGTGAACTGTCTCTGACTCCTTAATGCCCTGCTGGATCCCATAGTCAATTTTATCCGTCAGAGTGTATTGCAGAACAGCAGCAAATAACTGCCGCACCCGTTCCACCGCATGCTGGTTTTTTTCTATCCCGAGAGTATTCTGATAAAAACGTGAGGCCAGCGGTTCACGGGCGGAATATTTATCCAGTCCATAACTTGTTCCTCTGGCCAGACGAGTCAGCCAGGCACTTTTTAATAAGCCCTGCGCATCAATAATATAATCATATTGAGATTCATTGAGCTGTTGTTTAAAGCGTTTCCATTGTGCAGAAAAAAAGCTTTTAAACGGTTGTTTGCGCCAACGCCGTATTGCTACTGGAATAACCTGCTTTACCGCAGGATGCCATGATGGAATTTCAGCAAAAGCTTCTTCCACCAGCCAGTCAAACTGAATATCACCATCCAGTGCAAGCATCGCATCCGTCAAAGCCGGCAACGTGTGCACCACATCTCCCAGCGAAGACGTTTTTACTATCAAACAGCGGATCAAGACGAGCTGACCGGGGCTGAAGATTGATGATGAAGCTGTTCCAGCACATCCAGAACAGATTCAGGCGGCAGTTTTTCCAGGCAGTCGGTATGACCCAGCGGACAGCTTCGTTTAAAACAGGGGCTGCAATCGAGATTAAGACTGATGGTTCGACTGTTATTGCCCAGCGGTGGCGTAAAATTCGGGTCGCTGGAACCATAGACACCCACCACAGCCACCCCCAGTGCCGCCGCCATATGCATCAGCCCTGAATCATTACTGACCACCATCTGACTGACGGACATTAAATCAATCGCTTCTGCCAGCTCCGTATTGCCGCTAAGACTTATTGCTGCAGGATCATTAATTAATGTCAGGATCTCATCGCTTATGCCCTGATCTTTCTGTGAGCCGAAAATCCACACCTGCCAGCCCTGTTGTATTTTATCGCTGGCCAGCCGGGCATAATGTCTGGCTGGCCATTGTTTCGCAGGCCCGTATTCGGCACCTGGACAAAGCGATAATACCGGGCGAGTTCGGCTCAGCTGAAATTTACTCAGTGCCTTATCCACCTGTTCGAGCATGACCTTTAATTTAGGCACGGGTATAGCTTCAAGTGCCCTGTACGAAGCCTGATACATATCGGATGCAGAATAAGCCAGTGCAGCAAAACGCTGTACTGTCATGGTCAGCAGGGACTTATCCAGTTTGCGGATATCATTGAGCAGACCATAACGCAGTTCACCGGTATAGCCGGTTCGTTGAGGGATTTTTGCCCAGAAAGGAATTAAGGCCGATTTAAGAGAATTGGGCAGCAGAATACACTGGTCATAGGCGTATTGACGTAAATTACGGCCTAATTGATAACGCCGTTTAAGCTGCAGGGCACCATGACCCAGCGGCATATCAATAAAGCGGGTGACTTCCGGCATACGCGCCAGTAAAGCACCGCTCCAGCCTGGAGCCATCACCTCAATCTGCACCTGGGGCTGAGACTGTTTAAGCAGCATAAACAGACTTTGAGCCATGACCATATCACCGACCCAGGAAGGGCCAATAACAAGGATCTTACGAGTACTCCTGGTCAAGTGATTATCTGCTGGCTAGGATTTAAGCAGGTATTCTGCCCCACAATACGGGCATTTGGCTTTACCGCCATTTTCCTTAATGGGCAGATACACTTGTGGATGCGAATCCCACTGGCTCATACCCGGCATCGGGCAATGAGCCGGAAGATCAGACTCTTTAAGTTCATATCGATTACTGGAATTAGGAGTGGCAAGATCTTGTGCTAATTCTTCTATTGCTGCATTGTCCATATTTGTTCCTGATATTATTATTGGCCTGTTATTCAACTAAAACCTAAAACCTTTAACCTTTAACCTTTAACTAAAGTCTGCCACTCAGGGTATTGTTCCCGACGGCCATAAACCTGATCAAAGTACATGGCCTGTAATTGTTCGGTAATCGGGCCACGTGAACCATTACCAATAGAACGATTATCCAGTTCACGAATAGGGGTTACTTCTGCGGCAGAACCGGTAAAAAATGCTTCGTCTGCACTATAAACTTCATCCCTGGTTATACGTTTTTCAATAATATCATAGCCCAGTTCTGTCGCCATAATAAAAATAGTATCACGGGTAATGCCTTCCAGTGCTGAAGTCAGGTCCGGCGTAAAAATTTTACCATTACGAACAATAAAAATATTCTCGCCTGAACCTTCTGCCACGAAGCCCTCAACATCTAACAATAGTGCTTCATCATAGCCATCAGTCAGAGCTTCCTGCAAGGCCAGCATAGAGTTCATATAATTACCATTGGCCTTGGCTTTACACATGGTAATATTGACATGATGGCGGGTAAAGGAGGAAGTACGGATCCGAATGCCTTTTTCCATATTTTCAGCGCCCAGATAAGCGCCCCATTCCCAGGCAGCAATCATAACATGAGTTTTAAGATTGTCTGCGCGCAGTCCCATACCTTCGCTGCCGTAAAAAGCCATTGGGCGAATATAGGCAGAATCCAGATTATTCTGCGCTACAGCCGCTTTAGTCGCTTCATTAATCGTGTCCTTATCAAAGGGCATAGGCATATTCAGAATATGTGCCGAACGGAATAAACGATCCGTATGCTCTTTTAAGCGAAAAATGGCTGTCCCCTTGTCCGTCATATAGGCACGTTCACCTTCAAAGACACCCATACCATAATGCAGAGTATGAGTTAAAACGTGCACTTTAGCCTCCCGCCAGGGAACCATTTCACCATCCAACCAGATGACTCCGTCGTGGTCAGACATCAACATAAGCGAACTCCTTAATATTCATGGAAACTATTTATAAAAATAAACCCCATATTCTACACTATGAAGGGGGTGAAAGAAATGTGGTGAGATTTATCTGCCAACATATGCTCTTTCTCTTTGGGAGAGGGCGATAAGAAAATTAGGTTATGAGTTTCTGCTGAAATATTCCTTCTCCTGGGAGGGTAGAAAAATTGAGTCATTGCATAATCTCCTGCCAGTATTGCTGAATTTTACTGCGCTGCTGTTTAAATTCATCCTCTGCGACCACCCCGGAAACTTCCTGCAGGCTGAGTTGATGCAGACGAGCCCGGAACTGACGGTAGCAACGGCTTAGCTCATCAACCGCTGACGGAGCTAAGATACCGGTTTCTGCGAGGGTTTCCAGAATGCGGATATTATCTGTCCATTTGAGTAATTGCGGGTGTTGAGCGGCATTTTTTAACACCAGATACTGGACCATAAATTCAATATCGGCAATACCGCCATGCCCCTGTTTAATATCAAAAATACCCGGCAGTTTTTTAGTCAGAGACTGGCGCATTTTGCTGCGCATGTCCCTGACTTCCTGCTGCAGGGTTCCAGCATCACGCTTCAGTCCCAGTATTTCCTGACGTATATTCTGATAGTCGGTTATCAGACGCTCGTCTCCGCCCACAAACCGAGCCCTCACCAGAGCCTGATGTTCCCAGGTCCAGGCTTTTTCCAGTTCATATTCTTTAAAGGCTTTAAAACTGTTCACAATCAGGCCGGAATTACCATTGGGCCGCAGGCGCATATCGGCTTCATAAAGCGTGCCCGCTGGTGTCTGGGTTTGCAGGATATGCATAATTCTTAATGACAGGCGGGAAAAAAATTGCAGATTATCCACCACTTTGCTCTGCTCATATCCCTGAGTATTCGTCATACCGCCGTTATAGGCATCTGAAAACAGAAAAACCATATCCAGATCCGAACTATATCCCAGTTCTATACCACCCAGTTTACCAAAACCCAGCATAAAAAAACCGCTGCCAAAGGGTGGAGACTGATCAGAACAGGCTGCAGTCTGGTCTTTAATCTGGGGTTCACCATAGCGGTTGAGCATATCATGCCAGGCGGTTTGTAAAACGAAATGCAATATCACTTCGGCTATCCAGGTTAAGTAATCACTCACTTTCATTAAAGGGATGATATTAGTAACATCTGCAGCTGCCACCCGCAGTACATGACTTTGTTTAAAATAACGCAATACCTCCATTCTCTGTTCCAGATCCGACAATGGAATAGCCTGCATTCTGGCTTCAAGTTCCTTAAATAAGTGCTCACGATTCAGAGGAGCATAGAGAATTCGGGGATCCAGCAGTTCATCAAACAGGGCTGGATGATGACTGAGCAGACGAGTGATCCAGGAACTGGCAGAGCAGAGTTTAACCAGTTGCGAGAGTCCCAGAGGATTTTCTACCAGTAACGATAAATATACCGAACGACGACAGATACTCTCTATGACCTCCATAATTCGTTTAAACGTGATTTCACTGTTTTCAACCCCGGCCACTGATTTTAAAATCAGCGGTATTAAACGATCCAGGCGAATACTGCCTTCTTTGGACATTTTTTTATAGTGATGGGAATCCCGGAAGCTTTTCAGCAGACGAACAATCTCTTTTCCATCGGAATAACCCAGCTCATTCAGAATTGCAGCTGAATGCTCATCACTTAAGCTGACGAGCCAGATCCCCTGAACTTCATCCTCTTCATTTTCACCATCCTGTGCCTGCGGGGCCTGAAATAATTGCTCAAAATGATTTTGTACGGTATTTCGGATGGCCTGTAAATCCTCAGCAAAACTGTCCCAGTCCGCATAGCCCATACCATAAGCAATACGTGCCCGCAGGTAATCACTATCAGGAAGATTATGAGTCTGCTGATCATTTATCTGCTGAATCCTATGTTCAGTACGCCTTAAAAAGTCATAGGCATGTAATAAGTCACTGACCACAAATTCCGGCAATAAATTTTGCTCCCCCAGATAAACCAGTACTTTCTGCACCTGACGTTCCTGCAGGCGTTTATCTCTACCGCCACGTAATAATTGAAATGCCTGAGCCAGAAACTCAATTTCACGAATACCCCCGGCACCTAATTTGACATTATGTTCCTTCTTTTTCTGTTTTACCTCATAAGCAATCATGGATTTCATTTCCCGCAGGGACTCAAACACACTAAAATCAATATAACGACGGTAAACAAAAGGAATTAATAAGGAGCGCAGATAATCACGGTCGGTTTCTGTACCGGTAATAGTACGTGCTTTAATCAGGGCATAACGTTCCCATTCCCGACCATGCGCAGTGTAGTATCCTTCCAGTGCATCATAGGTCACAACCAGAGGGCCGCTTTGCCCAAAAGGCCGCAGGCGCATGTCCACACGAAACACAAAACCATCTGCTGTTTGCTGATCCAGTGCCCTGATTAAGCGCTGCCCCAGTTTAATAAAATATTCATTATGACTGATACTACGAGGTCCATTAACCGTCTGCCCATGTTCTGAAAAAACAAAAATTAGATCCACGTCAGAGGAAAAATTCAGTTCATAGGCTCCCAGCTTACCCATGCCGATTACAATTAAGGGCATGGAATTGCCCTGACTGTCCAGAGCCACGCCCAGTTCACCCTGCTGTTTTTTCTCCAGCCAGTCCAGCGCCTGACGAATAGAGCAATTTGCCAGCTCGGTCAGTTCCGTTAACACTTCATTTAATGCGGCCAGTTCATTAATATCACGCCAGCAGATCCGCACCATCTGCTGATTGCGGAACTGACGCAATACCTGGTACAGCTGCTGTTCGCTCTCTACTGTCTGCAGGGCCTCAGTCAGTAACTGAGCCATCTCATCAGCCTTTAAGCTGCGATGATATAAACCCGCCTCCCATTGCAGTGCTATAGCCTGTTTATGATGGATAAACTGCCGCTCGACAAAATCACTGCAAACCAGTAATTTAACCCAGCACTGCAGCTGCTGTTCAGATATTTGCTCCAGGGTGGTGGCCGCAATGGTTTCACAAAACGTTTCTCTGGTTCTGCCCATCTGCTCCTGAAGTTCTGCTGGTATCATTGTCGTTACATTCTGATTATTCATGGTTTGCATTTCTCAATCTGACAGTGGCCGCTTTTTAGTGTTATTATCTTATCCCAACTGATTATAATTGACTAACAATTAAGGTTTGTTTATATGGCCACTTATGCCATTGGTGATATTCAGGGTTGTTTCGATGCACTGGAATTTCTGCTGGAAAAAATTTCTTTTGATGAACGTAAAGATTCACTCTGGTTTGCTGGTGATCTGGTAAACCGAGGCGATAAGTCCCTGGAAACACTGCGCTTTATAAAAAACCTCGGCGACCAGGCCATCACGGTACTGGGCAACCATGATCTGACGCTGCTGGCTCTGTCCGAAGGCAGTGAAAAAATCCGCCACCACACTCTGGATGATATTCTTAATGCCCCTGATCGCCAGGAACTGATTGACTGGCTGCGCTGCCAGCCATTATTACATCATGATGAAAAACTGGGCTATACCATGATACACGCCGGTCTACCTCCGCAATGGGATTTAGCACTGGCACAGCAATGTGCACAGGAGCTGGAACAGGTGCTAAGCAGTGACCATTACCGTGATTTTCTAACACATATGTTCGGCAATCAACCACGAAAATGGCAGGATACTTTACAGGGCTGGGATCGGCTGCGTTTTATCACCAATAGTTTTACCCGTATGCGTTATTGTAAACCCTCAGGAAAACTTAATTTTAATGATAAAGGGATTATCGGCAGCCAGAAAGAAGGTTACATTCCCTGGTATGAAGTACCCGAACGAAAAAGCCGTGATCTGAATCTAATTTTCGGCCACTGGTCAACACTTTTCGGTCACACCAGCCAGGCCAATGTCTATGCTCTGGATACCGGCTGTCTCTGGGGTGGTAGTCTGACAGCCATGCGTCTGGACAGTTCTGAGCCGGAATTTGTAATGGTTGAATGTGAAACACCGGGCTCTTATCTATAGGAGCCTGTCCGAGAGTAAACCCAGCACCTCGCCTTAAAAGATGAGGCTTTTGGAAAATATAGTTGTCTCCTCTACTATTTTCGACCTTAAGGACGAGGCCTTACGAAGTGCTGAATAAATGATAAGGAATAAAACGGTTCATGGAATTTTCTGCCATGAACTGCTACTATTCATTTTATTAACTGAGGAAAAAGGGGACGTTCCTTACTATCTGATTGCTAAAACCAGATTTAATAACAATTTATTGGTAAAACAGCGGAATATTATGAGTAAAATGAGAGAACTTATTATTGATAATAACGAAAAACAAAAAGCCCGGGATAAAGCAAAAATTTTTATTATAATTGCGGTTTATATGCTCACTGCAGGCACATTAATGGAATTTGTCAGTCCATCCGTACTATTAAAAATACTGGGTTTTATGCTGGCCGGACAGGCATTTTATTATTTATGGAAAAGCAATAAAAGTTCCTCACTTTAAATTCATAATATGAAATCCACCATTCATCCCAATCTCAGTCAATTATATAAAACCACTGAATTCTGGTTTTCTGAAAAATTGGCCGATTTTGCCGAGTTATTAACAGACAAACTGGTCACTAAAGCAGAAAAATCGACTGTCACCAGTGTCCAGACTCAATGTTTTTCAGCCATTCACAATATCCGGGCCAATGGCGGTAATTCAGTAACTGTGTTTCTTGAATCCCTGAGAAATAACTTTCAGACCAATACCATCAAACCCAGCCTGAATGATGATTTATACTCCATTACCCACGCTAAAAAAAATCCACTCAATTTGCTGACTACCAAAGATCTGGAAGACAGCTTATCGTATGAAACTGCAATTGAAAAAATTCATAAGCAAAATAAGGAAGCCTTTGAGCACCTGGAAATTCGTGTTTATGAATTATTAAAGCAGACCAGTGAAAGTATTTCTGGTAGCCCAATAAGTGCAGAAAATATTCTCACTGCGTTTCGTGAAAGTCTGGATCTCTTTGATTTCACTCCTAACATACGAATTGAAGTGTATGAACTGTTTGAAAAATTCCTGTCTCAAAACCTGCCGGAATTGTTAAACTCATTAAATGACATACTGATTGATGAAGGTATTCTACCTGAAATTGATCCCGATTATTTCATCCGCAGACTGGCCAGAGACAACAACTCCAATACTGGTATTACCGCTGAAGATAATGCAGGGCCATTCCCTGATCCTGCTCCTCAAACAGAGCATACGGCGGAAAATCCCTTTACAGCACTTTATTCTCCAGCTGTACAGTATCCAGATCCAGGACAAAACCAGAATACTCCTCCGCCTCAGTACAATGGAGGCACTATCCAGAATCCTGTACCTGACAGCGGAGTCAGGAATATTCAGGCTGGCAGTCCTGCTACTACGGCTGGATATCGGAGCTTAAACAACCGGTTAATTGATCTGGCTAATCGCCTGTCTAATCCAGGAAATAGCAGTGGTGTTACTGCTGGTCCACCGGCACAACCAGCCGTTCAGACACCAGACCAGACCATAATACCGGTCTCACCTTCTACAGCCACTGCTATTCCACCTGCAGTACTGCCCATTTCACCGGCAAAGAATCAACAAACACAAATTAACTCACTACTGGGTTATGGTGGTTCCGGGCACTATGGAATTCAGGATAACAGTTTACGCTCACTCAGAGAAAGTTTTCTGACTGCTCAGAATAACGGGATCTCCAGTTTTATTACCTCATCCTATGCTAATCAGTATGATGTCAGCACTGATGAACTGATTGAAGCCATTACTCATATCAAACATTCGCCTGCCGGTTTCCAGGATTCTGATCCAGCAGCTTCCATTTCTCAGCAGATCAGGGAAGAGGTTTTCTCAGGTATCAATAAATCCCCTGAAAATACCGAACTTAAAAATAAAAAACTATTTTTAATTGATATGATTGAAACACTCTTTAACCATATCTGTAATAATAAAAATCTCACACCAACAGCCGTACATCTATTCAGACGTCTGACCATTCCTGTTATTCACCTGTCATTAATTGATGATGTGTTTATTGACAGTAGCAAACATCCTGCCCGCCTGTTTCTGGATGATTTTGCAGATGCCGCACTGGGTATTGGTGATGATGAAGACAGTCAGGATAATCCGCTGTACCTAAAACTGCATAAGCTCATTGAACAGACCAGTCAGGAAGATCGGATCAGCGGCTCTTTTTTCTCTGAACTGCATGATGATCTAAAACGCTTTCTTCAATATAGAAAACAACAGGCAAATATCAAAAGCCCGACCTCCAGAACCCAGATTGAAAAAAAGATTGATGCCATCATTCTGTATCACACTCAAAATCGTAATGTGCCAGATAATATGTTGCTGATTTTAAATAAGGTCTGGAAAAAGGTCATGCTGAATGCTTATTTTGATGACAGCCATTCTGAAGATGAATGGGATAAGGCCAAGGCTTTTGTCGGCTCACTTATCTATAGTATCACACCTAAAACCGATGTAGAACAGAAGCGGTTGACACGTTTAATACCGGTGGTACGTCAGGAATTTGAAGACGGACTGATTCAGATCAATCTGCCCTTTGAACAGAAGCTTAAATTACTCAAATATCTGGATGTCCTGCATAATAGCGTTCTGTCTGGGCCCGATGACAACGCAGCAGTTAAAAACAAACACCAGGTTGAAAACCTTGCACAGGCAGAAACATTAATACCAGAAGAACTCAGCAGTGAAATCATTGAAGAAATAGTCATTGAAGCAGAACAGCACGAAGCTGTCAGTATTAATGAACAAGAGAATGAAATTCAGCTTATAACACCCGCCGATTTAACAGACTCTGATAAACCCGATGTGCATCATCGTAAAAAGTCTCAAACTGACTATGAGTTAATCCGTCTGGCTACTCAGGGTTATAATATAAAACCAGTCACTGACCGGTACACCGAAATGGTCAAGCAACTGGAAGTCGATAACTGGATTGAATTTCATTTTGAATCTCGCTTCTCCCGTGCCAGAATCACCTGGATCAGTGAAGACAAAAGCCAGTTTAACTGCCTGACACAAAATAATCATATTGTCGAATTTAGCCTGACAGTTTTAAGTGACACATTCCGCCGCAATATCAGTTCAGTGATTCAGAACCATTCAATTATTGAAGAAGCCATTAAATCCACCAGCGATAGTATTTTTAATAATTCCTGACCAGGCCGCTCTGAAAGATCAACAACCCCTAATTAGTGTGCATCCGTTTATTGATGCACACTTGCGGTACAGGGACGTACCGCTCATTTTCAACGACTATAAGTCGTTGAAAATGGACACTAATTAGCCCGTCTCTCTTTGATAGATATAAAATGAATATTGATGAGGGTTATTTTGATCGGCCTGATGATGCTCACAAAATACCTCCCGCCATTGTGAAAAATCAATTTCAGGAAACCAGGCATCCCCTTTAAAATTTTCATGAACTCTGGTCAGGTACAAATGATCGGCCTTATCCAGCACCTGTTGGTACAACATGGCACCACCAACAAACATTACTTCAGAGGCATGCACAGTTTCTGCCGCGACGATAGCCTGTTCCACAGAAGCAACCTTTGCAATATTCTTTGCAACATTGTGTTCAATTATCAGACCTTGATTATTAACCGGCTGATAGTGTTTATCCCGGGTCACAATAATATTCAGACGCCCGGGCAATGGTCGAAAAGGCAGCGACTCCCAGGTCTTACGCCCCATAACAATGGGTTTATTTAAAGTATTTTTTTTAAACCAGCCCAGATCCGCAGGTAATTTCCAGGGCAGTTCATTGTTTATTCCAATGACTCTGTTTTCGGCCATTGCGGCAATAAGGGAAACTTTCAAGCTTGCTCCTTTATACTACTCAATTCAGAATTTACAGTAAACCACTGCTCTTAATATCCAGGTAACGATTAACCAGTTGTATGGCCAGTTTATCCGGCGTCACATCCAGAGTGTTCACACCATGGACATAAAGCCGTTCAAACATTCGTTTTCGTTGTAACTGATAATCACTGGTGGCAGCGAACAATAGTGAATCCGAAAAATTATTGACTGGAGCATGCATAACCTTATCTAAAACCTGCTCTTTTAAACTGGCCAGCACCACCAGGTGTTTACGTTTAAGCAATTGCAGAGCATTAAGCAGGTCATCACTGTCTTCATCACGAAGATTGGTCAGTACCACTATCATGGCTCGTTTTCGCTGTTTTAACAACAACTGACTGGCAGCCCGAGTATAATCCGGACTCGCCATACCCGCCTGTAAATCATAGACCTGATTTAATAATAACGGCAATGTTGCCATTCCTTTTTTGGCGGCAAACCAGCGTTCTAACTGAATATCATCCTGTGAGCTTTGACCAAAAGTCCTGAAACCGACTGCATCTCCCTGATGCAGAGCCACATAAGATAACAACAGCATCGCATTCAGACTATGATCAAAATGTGACAGTTCATCATCCTGAGAACGCATCCTGCGTCCACAGTCCAGTAAAAAAATAATTTCCTGATCTTTTTCATCCTGATATTCTCTGGAAATTAATTTTCGTAAACGGGCGGTTGCTTTCCAGTCAATCTGTTTCAGCGGATCGCCTTCCCGGTACTCTCGTAATTGATTAAAATCCATACCCTCACCACGACGGCGCACTTTTTTAATACCCAGCAAACTTAGACGATTTTCTGTGGCTAATAATGCGTATTGACTGATAGCCGCAAAATTGGGATAAACCATGGTGGAAAAAGGCTTTCCAACAAAGGTATTTCTGAGCCACAAACGCCAGGGAGAACGAAGCAGACATTGAACCCTGTTAAATACTTCATTACCCCGCTGCAGCGGCTTGACCTGATAGAGCGTTTTAACCCATTGTCCGCTTTGCAATGTCATTTTTATGGGTAAATGACGTACATCACAATGCACCGGATAATGATCAAATAGTGTCAGCTGAATATGTTGCGCTCCATAAGATCCGGATTTGTAGTGCAGTGTCAGAGTAATATCATGCCATAGCCCCAGAGACATTTTACCCGGTACTTCACGTTCTGCCTGAAAGATCTCTATAGAATAAATTCGTACAGCATCCCATAAAACAACGGCTGATGACAGCGCAAAGATTCCCCACCATATTGTCTGCATCGAAGGATACCAGGCAACAATGATTCCACCCAGAGCCAGAATAAACAGCAGCAAAAAAAGATTTTTTCCCGGCCTTAGATGGATCAACAGTGCAGAGAAGAAGATTGAGATATTTTTTAACATAATGTTGATTACTGAAACAACTTAATGTCTCGGTGCCGGTACTTTATCCAGAATATTTTCCAGAATTCTATCGCTATGCATGCCTTCAAGCTCCATCTCCGGAGACAGTACAATCCGATGACGCATGGCAGGCAAGGTCACTTCTTTAATATCATCCGGGGTAATGTAATCCCGCCCATGCATTACTGCACGAGCTCGGGCGGCTCGAATTAAGGCAATCCCTCCACGAGGGCCGGAACCAATGGCAATTCCATTCCAGCTGCGAGTTGAACGAGCCACATTAACTGCATATTGAACCACCTGCTCATCAACCTGCAGAACAGCAGCCTGTTTTTGCAGCTTCAGGATGGTTTCCGGCTGCACACAACTGGCTACTCTGGATACATCCAGTTTATCACCGGTCTTATGATCCGTGGTATGTTGTACCAGTGCCAGTTCTTCCTTATCCTGCGGGTAGTCGATAAGAATTTTAAATAAAAAACGATCCAGCTGCGCTTCAGGTAAAGGATATGTCCCCTCCTGCTCAATAGGATTCTGGGTTGCCAGCACCATAAAGGGATGACCTACTGCCATTGAGCGACCTTCCAGAGTCACCTGCTGCTCCTGCATGACTTCCAGCAGTGCAGCCTGAGTTTTTGCCGGTGCACGATTAATTTCATCCGCCAGCAGCAGATTGGTAAAAACCGGTCCTTTTCTGACTTTAAAACTTTCGGATTTCATATCATAAAGGATATGTCCCGTCACATCGGAAGGCATTAAATCCGGAGTAAACTGAATACGTGAAAAATCCCCGTTGAAGGTTTTAGCCAGAGCCTGCACCATCAAGGTCTTACCCAGTCCCGGTACGCCTTCAAGCAGCACATGGCCACTGGCAATCAGTGCGATAATAATCTGTTCAACAATCTGTGTCTGACCAATAACCGCATTACTGATTTCAGACTGTATTGTCTGAGTTATCTGTGTCATATCTTGAGCATTTTCCATATTTTATTCCATTGATTATTAGGGGCTGTTCAGCTAATCGAAATTTCGTAATAGAAACAGGATATTTCTATTACGAAGAGTGTAAACGTTAAATTCGCTGAATAATTACGATGATTATTTCTATTCATAGATTATTGCCAATATTAACTAATAGTTTTACCCTGTTTTCAAATTCCGACTCATTCATATCATTAGTTGTACTTAATGCCCTGCGAATGGCAGTCTGCTTTATTTGTGTTATCTCTTCCAGCAAACGATAAGCCAGTTCCGGTTTTTCACGCCGTATCACAGGATGCAGTAGCTGAATTTTTTCCCAGGTAATTTCCTGTACGGCAGCTAATAACTGAGCAGACTGTTTATGGTGCCAGCGATAATAACCGCTGGCCTGAATATGTTCCATTAGTCTGCGTCGCTGCATTGCTTCATCATCCAGTTTGGGCCCAAAACGCAGTGGATAACGCCATAACCAGAATAACAACATTAGACTCAAGCTAAACATAACATACCATGCGTGATGCCATAACCAGCTCCAAAGAGCAGGCATATCATCAACCGATACCAGCCAGACCTCACCGTTATGATCAGATTGTGACAACAGTTCTATTAATAGTCGTGCATGGTCATAAAGCGCAATTTTTTCATTGCTGAAAATATCCGTTGAAGTCAATACGGTTATTTCGCCCTGCCCAAAAGAATACTGCTCCAGATAAGTTCCCAGGTTATCAGTTACCGTCCATAACGGAGTGTATTTTCCTTTTTTATGTGATTGTTCCAGCACATCACTATAAGGAAAGTTCACTTTTATTGTTGTACCTTTTTTTATAACTGTATTAACCGCTATATCCGCACTTTCTTCATCAGCATCACTATTTGTGACACATAAACCGAATAACTGAAATACAAAATCCTGTTTTTTATCAGCTCCGGTTTTTGCACAATATTGAGCTTCTACTATTAAATGGCCTCCAGCCTTAACCCAATGCAGCAGATTTTCTGTCAACTCGGTATTCAGAGTCCCCCGTCTGGTGGCAATTAAAATACTCTGACTGGTATCAGGATCAGGCATATTGCGGAAAGCAACCAGACCATTGACAGGTTTATTCTGAATACCCATTTTTCGTAATAAAAATTCTGCTGCCAGCAAAGGTTTACGCTGTGCAATACCCTGAAAACCAATATCTTTCTGTTCTTCTACCCAGCTGAAATTTTGCCCAAACCAGTATGCAAACAACCCTGTTAATAATACTAAAAAAAAATATAGAATCTTTTTACCCATCCGCTTTTTCCAGTGCATGCTTACTTCTATCGTAAAAGATAGCTCCTTCCACCACCAGCTTATGCATTTGCAGTTCAGCCAACTCCCTGTGAGCATAGGCGGTAAGCTGCCAGGCCTGAGTCAGCTCGATAAAATAATTTATTTCCTGTGAGGATGATAAATGTTGTTTAACCGCTTTAAGGCAATCCCCTTCTGTGGCTCCGGCTGTTAGATTCAGTGCATAGTTTTTAACCAGATAGGAAAGACTGGCGCGATACAATAAAGCCAGAGCCCCTCGATAATTATGACTCTGTATTAGTTGAAACGCCTGAGCTCTGACATCATCCGGTAGTGATTGCTCGGTAATATCCAGGCCAAATAATGTTTCAGGCAAATTCGCATCTGTCTCTGAAGAAGATTTCCCAAACCAGCCAACCTGTAAACGATGCCAGTTTTTGATAATTACAACAATGAGCAGCAGACCCAGAATCCATAGACCCGCCTCAAAAACGAAGGCAACAATAGACCCTATCAGCTCAAAAAAATTTCTCAAAATACGCTGTAAAGCAGAATAATCTTCCGCTTTTTTCTGATCTTTCCGATTACCGGTATATTTTAAATAACTTACCATTTTAGTACGCTTGAATACCGGCTCCTGCATAACCTGTTTTATAATGCCTGAAGCCTGTTCCGGATCTGCTCTTAGCGGTGCCAAGGGAGGTAGTATTATTTCATAACGCAGATCATCAAACTGATCTTCCACAGCCTGCGCTGGTTCTGAAAAAACACAGGGTAACAAAATACAGGCAATAATTGCTGCCGCTATTGCACTGCCCTTACTGGCTGAACTGCTCTTAGCTACGCTATATTTTTGCTGTAATTTACGAAAGGTCAATTCAATATCCCAGCCCTCAAGAATTGTTCGTCGATTTAAATACAGCATAAAACCACCGGCCACATATAAGGTTTCTACCACCATCATAGCCAGAAAGTACATCAGCATGGAAAGAGCATTCACCCACCACGGAGGTTCGGTATTTACAAACACAACTTCGGCACCTTTAAGAGCCAGATCAGTGGGCAATAATACCAGTATTAAACCCATGATTCCCCAGGACAACAGGGATTCAAGATGAATACAGAGAATAAATAATAATATTTCACGATTCTTGGCGCCTTTGCGCAATGTTCTCATTCTTTGCGTTCGCTGTTTAGCTCGTAAACCCTCAAGCTGAATAGTAGGCAGGGCAAATGCACGCCCCATATCCAGACGATACAGGGTTAAGGAGGAAAGAATTCCGGTTTTAAAAAAACCAGGAATGGCCTGCAGCAAGTCCTGCCAGCGGGTCTGCTCTGAAAAAATGACTCTTGAGAGTACAAACAGGGGAACACGGTCATATAAAGGTTTTAGAAACCAGACCAGAAAAAATGCCCAGTAGGGATGCTCTTCCAGCAAAACAATGCTGATAATTAAAAAAATGGGGAGTATAGTTATCATCCAGCTGCCCAGTAAAATACGCCATTGCCGGACACATAATCGTACTGAAAGATCCATTGCCTCCCACGGTGTTCTCGGTCGAACTTCCAGAATCAGTGCTTCAAGATTCATTTTGACCAGCTGTAGATTTGTTGCCTGTTTTTCTACCGACAAAAGTAAAATAAAACAGCACCAGTGACCAGAGCAGAGCACCGACAGAATATTTAATAGCGGGGTCAATAAACTGTGTGGACGACCAGTAAGCTTCAATAAAGGCGGCCATTACAAACATCAGCGCAACGCCGCCCATAATACGCACACTGATTCGAGCCGCATCCAGTAATGACTGATAACGGCTTTTTCTACCCGGCATCAGGATAGAAAACCCCAGCTTCAGACCCGCAGCCCCGCTTAATGCAATAGCGGTCAGTTCCAGAGCACTATGTCCCACCACAAACGGCCAGAAAGTTGACGAGTATCCCAGTTGCGTCAGGTGCCCGGCTACTGAGCCAATGTGCAGCCCGTTAAATAACAGGGTAAACAGACTACCGACACCCAGTAACAGCCCGGTAGCAAAGGTACGAAAACCAATAC
>JALVAL010000574.1 GCA_027011205.1 Gammaproteobacteria bacterium | reverse complement strand
GAGTGAGGTGTCAGGTTTCCTGCTAGAGAAATACTTGTAAGGAAAGAAGGAACAGGCAATAAAAAAAGGCATTATCTTTACTGATAATGCCTTTTTTTATTGCTAAAACTAAAGCTGTTCTCAAAAGAGCAGCTAAGTCAGTACAGTTATTTTATACTTTCATAATAATCCATCAGGATTTTAGCTACTTCAGGGCGCGAGAATTCTTTAGGTGGTGCAATACCATTGCCTAACATTTCACGTACTTTAGTACCGGAAAGTAATACAAAATCTTCTTTAGTGTGATCGGGTGCTTCACACATCATAACAACCTTATTGAGCTTTTTGGAGTAAGCAGTGTGGTCAGCTTTAAAGATTTCAATGTCCAGAGCACCTTCAGGCACCTCTTCATCAAAAATAGTCTGAGCATCAAAGGCTCCATAGTGATCACCCACACCGGCATGGTCACGACCGATAATAAAGTGTGTTGCGCCCATATTCTGACGGAAAACAGCGTGTAAAACACCTTCTTTAGGGCCTGCATACAGCATATCGAAACCATAACCGGTGACCATTGCGCTGTTTTTTGGGAAGTATAATTCAACCATTTTACGAATAGCTGCATCACGTACTGGAGCAGGGATATCACCGGGCTTAAGTTTACCTAATAACATATGAATAACCAGACCATCACAACCTAAACGGTCCATAGCCATATGGCATAATTCTTCATGGGCCAGATGCATTGGGTTACGAGTCTGGAAAGCCACTATTTTTTCCCAGCCACGTTCGGCAATTTCATTACGAATTTCAACTGCGGTACGGAAGGTATCAGGAAATTCACTCTGGAAATAAGAAAAGTTTAGTACCTGAATTGGACCGGACAGGCAAACTTTACCCTGTGCTTCAAAAGCTTCAACACCTGGATGTGCTTCATCAGGACTGGGACGATAAACATTTTGAGCAATATACTTGATTTCGTCATCAGTAAATTCTTCAACAGATTCTACATCCATGACGGCAAGAACAGGATTACCATCAACATTGGGGTCTTTCAGAGCAATGCGATCACCGGCTTTAATACCATTAGTATCCTGAAGAAGATTTAATACCGGAGTGGGCCAGAATAAACCGGAAGTGGTTTTCATTTCTTTAGCAACAGATAAAGCATCTGCCTTATTCATATAACCCGTCAGCGGGTTAAAATAACCGCCGCCCAGCATAACAGCATTTGCTGCAGTCGCTGAACTGACCAATACAGAAGGCAGTGACTCTGCTTCTTTCTGCAATGCTTCATTCTCTGCTGTATCGTAAACAAAAAGTGGATTTAATTCATCCGATCCATGAGGTTTAATCATGTATATTCTCCAAAAGTTAACTCACGCACTGGGTTATCCAATGCGACCAAAAAATTATAACCGTGATAGATTAGCTTATTTTAGACAGGTTTAGAATTGATATTTGTCAAATCATATAAAAAAGACGCCAGCAATTTACCACGTATTATGTATAACTTTTAATTGTATCAGAAAAAATAATATTTCGGGGAAAACTATCGTCTTTTTTGGGCAATATGCAGTGCATTTCCTGACACTGCCAGTGCGGCTTCATGAAATGCCTCGGAAAAGGTAGGGTGGGCAAACATGGTCAGTGCTATATCCTCGGCACTGGCTCCCAGCTCCATGGCAATAACTGCCTGTGCAATAAGTTCTGATGCCTGGGCTCCAAGTATATGTACCCCCAGAATCCGATCCGTTCGCTTATCGGAAATCACTTTTACCATGCCGCTGGTTTCATTGACGGCCTGTGCACGACCACTGGCAGTATAGGGGAAGGTACCAATACAGTAATCGGTTCCGCTGGTTTTCAACTCTTGTTCTGTTTTGCCTACCCAGGCCAGTTCGGGATGAGTATAAATAACGGAGGGGATTAATTGATAATTGACTTCCTGAAAATTGCCTGCAATCAGATTGGCAACCATTAAACCCTCCTCGGAGCCTTTATGGGCCAGCATAGGGCCGCGGACTATATCACCAATGGCATAAATGCCGGGCAGTGATGTTTCACAGTGTTGATTGACATGAATAAAGCGGCCTTCGTCAAACTCCAGTTCAGTTTCATTTTCAAACAGATCACTACTATTAGGGCTTCGTCCAACAGCAATTATGAGTTTATTAAAGGTGGTGTTCCGATCACCCTCAGATGTCTGATAGTTCACCTGTACCTTATTATCTGTTACCTGGGCATTTAACAGACGGGTATTGAGTTGAATATTGAGTCCCTGATTACGATATAATTTAAGGCTTTCTCGAGCAATTAATTGATCGGCAATGGACAAAAATTTATCCTGAGCTTCAAAAATTGTCACTTCTGAGCCCAGTCGATTCCAGACACTGCCCAGTTCAAGTCCTATAACTCCGCCACCAATAATACCCAGTTTTGCAGGTACTTCTGTAAAGGACAGGGCACCGCTGGAATCAACAATAAAGTCATTATCAAGAGGAGCAATCGGAAGATTGACGGGTGAAGAACCTGTGGCAATAATGATATTCCCGGCTTTCAGCTTAAGACTTTTATTATTATGCAGATTAACCTTAACCACTTTATTCACCAGGTCGTGGTTGCTGGTAATACGTGCTTCACCCTGGATCCAGGTAATTTTTCTGGATTTAAACAGTGCTTCAATTCCAGCTGTCAGGGTATTGACCACGTTGTTTTTTCTGCTCATCATCTGTTCAAGATTGAGAACAATTCCGGAGGCATTAATCCCATGCAGAGAAAGATTGTGTTTACTTTGAGCATATAATTCAGAGGATTCCAGCAATGCCTTGGAAGGAATACAGCCGACATTAAGACAGGTTCCACCCAGTCGAGGAGTTTGAGTATCATCCAGCCATTTATCAATACAGGCGGTAGAAAGCCCTAACTGGGCACAGCGGATGGCGGCCACATAACCTGCTGGACCGGCACCAATAATAACCACATCGAATTCATTAGACTCATGTTTACTGGACATGTTTTATCCTTACTCCCTGAATTAGATTTCCAATAACAAACGGGATGGATCTTCAATATAATTTTTAATGGCCACCAGAAACTGAACTGCTTCACGGCCATCAATGATCCGGTGATCATAAGAAATAGCCAGATACATAACAGGACGGATTACTATTTCTCCATTGACAACCACCGGGCGGTCTTCAATCTTGTGCATGCCAAGGATAGCGCTTTGAGGTGGATTTAAAATGGGGGTGGATAATAAAGAACCAAAAATACCGCCATTGGTAATGGAAAAAGTACCGCCGATTAAGTTTTCAATAGTCAGTTTGTTGTCTCTGGCTTTTATGGCCAGTTCACTGATACTGGATTCAATACCGGCCATGGACATCTGCTGGGCATTTTTTAACACCGGCACCACCAGACCGCGTGGTGATGATACTGCAATACCAATATCAAAATAATTGTGGTAAATAATGTCATTACCATCTATAGACGCATTAACGGCTGGAAAGAGTTTTAAGGCTTCTACTGCCGCTTTAACAAAAAAAGACATAAATCCCAGCCTGACATTATGGGTCTTCTCAAACAGCTCCTGGTATTGTTTACGCATATCCATAACCGGTTTCATATTCACTTCATTAAAAGTAGTCAGGATAGCGGCATTGTTTTGTGCTTCAAGCAGTCGCTGGGCAATTCTCGCCCGCAGACGTGTCATCGGTACGCGTTGTTGTTCCCGGTTTGAAAGGTCACTGCGACTATTGCCTGAATCTGTAACAGGCCTTAAAGCTGTTTCAGGCTGTACTGCTGTTGTTGTAGATGTAGTAGTTGAAGTTAATTCTGCTGCCGCAGTATCTGTTGAGATGACGTTTAACACATCTTCTTTTAAAATCCGGCCGCCTTTGCCGGTCCCTTTAATACTGTTTTGATCCAGTTTATTTTCTATAATCAGTTTGCGGGCAGAAGGGGTCAGAATAGGTTCTTCTGTATCATCTTCATTAACTGATTTATCTTGGACATGCTCTGAAATTTTCGGCTGTTTAGAGGAACTAATGTCCTGAGCTGTAATAATTCCCAGCACCTGATCTGCGGTGACCGTAGCACCGTCGGGTTCTATAATTTTATCCAGAATGCCATCCACAGGGGAAGGCACCTCAAGTACCACCTTGTCGGTTTCAATATCCACTAGAGGTTCATCACGCCTGATGACATCACCTGGCGTTTTATACCAGCTTATCACCACGGCATCAGAAACTGATTCCGGTAAGACAGGTACTTTAACTTCTATATGACGATTATCATTACTCATTGTGGAACCCTGTGTTAATGATTGTTTATATTGAGTGCTTCATTGACCAGTGAATTCTGCTGAGCCAGATGAATC
>JALVAL010000573.1 GCA_027011205.1 Gammaproteobacteria bacterium | reverse complement strand
TTATAAACACTGTATTTAGCTATATCAAGAGATTTTAGAGTTATCCTGATGAATATGCAGAATAGTCAATTTTTAAAATATCACTCAAAATTGAAGCGCTTTCATTGCCACATAGTAAAAAATGGTTTATAAGATAGGTTTATTTTAAACAGCGAGAAAACTATGGCCATTTCAAAAGACCAGATTGTAGCAATTAAATACAAAGCTTCTGTCGATAGCGATATTATCGACCAGAATATGGGTGATGAAGCCCCGCTTTTCTTTATGTACGGCCGTGGACAGATGATGCCGGGTCTGGAAAGCCGTATTGCCGAAATGAGTGTGGGGGATTCATCTGACCTGGAAATACCTGCCTCTGAAGCTTATGGCGACTATAATCCTGATGCCATACAAACAGTGCCTAAAGAACATCTGGCTCATCTGGAAATACATGAAGGTCTGGTTTTGCAGGGTCAGGATGAAAATGGTCAGCCGGTCATGGTTGTTGTTAAAGAAATCCAGGACGATTCTGTGATTATGGATCACAATCATCCTCTGGCCGGTAAGGATGTCAGTTTTTCTGTGACTATTGAAGCCATTCGTGATCCCAGTGCAGAAGAGCTTGAAAGCGGGCTGGCGGCAGAAAACCAGCATGATCATGCTCATGAAGGCGGCTGCTGTGGCGGTGGTAAGGGTGACTCAGGTGATGAAAGCGGCTGTGGCTGCCATTAATACCTGAAATTACTCAAATAAATCAACCGGTGACACATCCATGCCGTCATAGGCCTGGATGTGGTGCTGTTCCGCTAACTGATAAAAATACTGATTGCGCTGGTCCAGCGAATCAATACTATGCTGTTCAATTTTCTCAATTTGCAGCCACCACATTTCATCTGGAAATGACTGGTTAATATCAACAATCTCATAAGCTTCACGCCCTAATTGTTCGGCCAGTTTTTCAAGTTCGGCTCTGCTTTCGTGTTTAAAAAAATACCCCCAGGCAAGAGGCTGCTCCATATTCCAGCCGGCATTACGCATTTTTTCAAATAATTGGCTAATATCGTTTCTGCTGATCATAAATAGTCAAATAGTGGATTTAATTTCAGACATAAAAAAACCGGTATGATACCGGTTTTTTTAAAAGTACATAAGAAGCTTAATTTTTCAGAATATCCAGAACCTCTTCCAGCTCAGTTCTAAGCTGGGCAATGATCTGATGACTGCGTGTGACGTCTTCTCTGGACTCTTCGCCTTCCAGTTTCTGACGGGCACCGCCAATAGTATAGCCATGCTCATAGAGCAGACTTCTGATCTGGCGGATCATAATAACATCCTGACGCTGATAATATCTTCTATTACCACGCCTTTTTACAGGTTTTAATTTAGGAAATTCCTGTTCCCAATAGCGCAGTACGTGAGGTTTGACATCACAGAGATCGCTGACCTCTCCAATGGTAAAGTAGCGTTTTCCCGGTATAACGGGAAGTTCATTATTATTCGATGCTTCCAGCATATGCTTCTACCCGAGCCTTAAGTTTTTGTCCAGGTTTAAAGGTCACTACTCGACGAGCAGAAATTGGTATTTCCTCTCCAGTTTTTGGGTTTCTACCCGGGCGTTCATTTTTATCCCGAATATCAAAATTACCAAAACCGGACAGTTTTATCTGTCCACCTGTTTCAAGAGCAATTCTCAACTCTTCAAAAAAGGCTTCCACAAATTCTTTTGCTTCACGTTTATTGAGGCCTAATTCTTCAAATAATTTTTCTGCCATATCGGCTTTGGTCAGCGCCATAATTAATCTCTTAGTTTTGCTCCGTGTTGTTGCTCAAGATCACTCAGTATTACCTGAATCAGAGTATCAATCTCATCGTCTTTTAAAGTTCGAGATTGCTCCTGCAAGCTCAGACTAACTGCCAGGCTCTTCTTCCCAATCTCAACCCCCTCGCCCACATAGACATCGAACAGCTCAACTGCAACCGTACTTTCTGAGCCTAGAGTCTTTTCTGCGGTTTGGCGAATATCGTTAATTATAGCAGATGATTTCACAGCGTCATCTACAATGATAGCAATATCTCGACGAATTGCAGGAAATTTTGATAAAATTTTGAAATTCGGCACTTTTGCGGCCGAAACGGCCCCAAATTCCACTTCAAAAAGTATGCTTGTACTCTTTACATCAAATGCTTTGGCAATTTCAGGATGCAAGGTACCCATCCAGCCAACCGCTTGATTATCTATGTAAATTCTTGCTGATTGTCCAGGATGTAGAGCTGGATGCTGTTCTGCTTCGAAATGACAGCTTAACAAATCTCCGCCTAAACTCAAGAGAGCCTCAACATCGCCTTTTAAATCAAAAAAGTCAACATTGCGGGCTTTATCACCCCATTGCTCTGGTAACACACTACCAGTAATTATACCGGCTATCATGACTTCCTGCAGTAAATCACCATTTTGAGCCCCTGGAACAAAACGTGAACCTACTTCAAACAACCGAATGCGATTTTGCTGACGGTTCTGGTTGTACACCAGAGCACCTATCAGACCGGTCCATAAACTGGTTCTCATTACCGATAAATCTTCCGAAATCGGATTTGAAAGTCGAATGCCCGGATTATCCGGTGTAATTAAATTCTGTGCCTTTGGCTCAACAAAACTATAACAGATGGCTTCCTGATAACCCAAATGCACCATCAGATCTTTAATTTTAGATTCATCAATCCGATTTTCAGGGCAGGCTGCCATGGTTATTGAACCATGGGGCAAGGTAGCCGGTAGATTATCATAACCATAAATGCGGCCAATTTCTTCCACCAGATCCACATCGAATTGAACATCAAAACGAAATGCAGGAGCAGTAACCTGCCACCCATTTTCACAGTCTAACACATCCATTTCCAGACGCTGCAGGACATCCTTCACAGTTTTATCATCAATTTCTATACCCAGAACCCGAGTCATTTTATCTTTACGTAATACAATCGGCTGGGGCCTGGGAATATACTCGTCATAACATTGCTCAACCACCGGGCCCACGTCACCACCGGTAATTTCGAGGATCAAGGCAGTGGCACGTTCCAGAGCTTTTACCTGTAAATCCGGAGATACACCACGCTCAAAACGGTGCGAAGAATCAGTATGCAGTCCATGAGTTCGTGCCTTGCCAATAATTTTTTCCGGTGCAAAAAAAGCACTTTCCAGTAAAATATCTCGGGTATTTTCCGTAACGGCTGAACTGTCACCACCCATAATTCCAGCCAGAGCTAAAGCCTGTGCATTATCTGCAATAACCAGATTATCGGCTTTTAAGGAAATTTCCTGACCATCCAGCAACACCAGCTTTTCACCTTCACTGGCCATGCGTACATTAACAGCACCGTTAATTTTAGCTAAATCAAAAGCATGCATTGGCTGTCCCAGTTCCAGCATAACATAATTGGTGATATCAACCAGTGGGCTGATGGAGCGACTACCGCAGCGACGCAGTTTTTCTTTCATCCATAAAGGTGTTTGCGCCTGAGTATTCACATTTCTGATAATTCGCCCGGCATAACGCGGACAGGCTTCAGGCGCTTCAATCTTAATAACCGGAACATCATCAATACCCGGGTCTTGAGGCTGAATTTCAACCGGGGACACATTTTTACGGGTAAAAACACCGGTTTCACGTGCCACGCCAGCAAGACAGAAGCAGTCTCCACGATTCGGGGTGACACCCAGTTCAATACTCACATCATTGAGTTGCAGGTATTCTCTGATATCGGTTCCCACAGGCGCGTCCAGAGGTAGTTCCATAATACCTTCAGCACTGTCTGCCAGACCCAGTTCCTGTTCAGAACACAGCATCCCCATGGAAACAACACCGCGTAATTTGGATTTTTTTATTTTAAAATCACCGGGCAATACGGCTTTAATCATGGCACAGGCCACGCGTAAATCTGTCCGGGCATTTTTAGCGCCGCAGACAATCTGCAAAGGCTCATCAGAGCGATTGCCGACATCGATCTGACAGACCTGTAATTTGTCAGCATCAGGGTGTTTTTCACAGCTGATAATTTTACCGACTACCACGCCATTAAATTCGGGAGCAACAGGCTCAATGGCATCTACTTCCAGACCGGCCATAGTAAGTTGATGGCCTAAATCGGCAGTATTTAAATCCGGATTGACCCATTCTCTTAGCCATTGTTCACTGAACTTCATTTTTGTATTTTCCTGAAATATGTTCTTTAATTAGTGTGCATCCGTTTATTGATGCACACTTGCGGTACAGGGACGTGCCGCTCATTTTTGACGACCGTAAGTCGTTGAAAATGGAGTAAAAGAAAAATCACACTTTTTCTTTTACGTTCCGCTAAATTGCCAGGAAGGCAATTTCCGGATGGACACTAGTTAAGTACTGTTTTTAGCGCTTCTTCCCCTTGTTTTTTTAAAGGAAAGTAAAATTGAGTGTTATGCAAACTGCTTTAAAAAACGCAGGTCATTTTCAAAAAACAGGCGTAAATCATTCACCCCGTAACGCAGCATGGTCAGACGTTCGACGCCCATTCCAAAGGCAAAGCCCGTATACTTTTCATTGTCAATTCCAGCATGACGGAAGACTTCGGGGTGTACCATACCGCAGCCCAGTACTTCCAGCCAGCCGGTGTGACTGCAGACTCGACAGCCTTCACCGGCGCACATAACACATTCAATATCCGCTTCAGCAGACGGCTCGGTAAAAGGAAAGTAGGAAGGTCTGAAACGTACTTTCAGGTCTTTCTCAAAAAACTGTTTCAAAAAGTCGTCCAGAATACCTTTTAAATCAGTAAAACTGACTTCTTCATCCACCATTAAACCTTCAACCTGGTGAAACATAGGCGTATGGGTCACATCCGAATCACAACGATACACCCGTCCCGGTGCAATAACCCTTAAAGGCGGTTTCTGAGCTTCCATAGTACGGATCTGCACCGGTGAGGTATGAGTTCTTAACACCGTATGGGGATCAAAATAAAAGGTATCGTGCATGGCACGTGCCGGGTGGGATTCCGGTATATTTAAGGCTTCAAAATTATGATAATCATCTTCAATTTCAGGCCCGGTCTTTACTTCAAAACCCATTTCTGCAAACAGAGATTCAATACGCTGCAGGGTTCTGGAAACCGGATGCAGGCCACCTATCTGCTGGCCACGTCCCGGCAGGGTTACGTCAATTTTTTCAGCCTGTAATTTTTCCGCCAGAGCTTTTGACAGAAGATGGGATTTTTTATCCTGAATAGCCAGCTGTACCGCCTGCTTGGCCTGATTGATCACCTGACCGGCTTTAGGCCGATCTTCAGCAGATAATTTGCCCAGTTCTTTCATCAGAGCAGTAATTTCGCCTTTTTTGCCCAGATACTGAACCCGGATCTGCTCCAGGCTATCAATTTGTTCTGCACTTGCAATGGTTTTTTGTGCTTCATCAACCAGTTTGTCCAGGTTTTCCACCGTGTAACCTCTGTTGTATTAATTTTATTTGAATAACATTTTGAAAGGATTTCATTCAGTTTTAACAAGTTGAATGAAAAAAGGGAAAGACTTTCGCCTTTCCCTTTTTTTGATTCCAGCCCTGATTGTCAATATC
>JALVAL010000572.1 GCA_027011205.1 Gammaproteobacteria bacterium | reverse complement strand
ATTATTATATTATCTCAGTGTGACCCGCAGTGAAAATCATTATGCAGCAGTTATTATGGGAATGACCATTGGTGTCAGTATCGGCGTGAGTGTTGGTTTGCTTTTTTATTATTTATTAGTCAATATAAATGAACAATGGGCTATGAGTTTTGGGCTGGGTTTATTAATTCTAGTATCCTCTGGAATGATTTCCCAGGCGACTTTATTGATGATACAGGCAGACTGGCTGCCGGCCCAGATGCCGTTATGGAATACCACACAGTGGTTATCAGAAAAATCAGTATTAGGTCAATTATTATATGCCCTGCTTGGCTATGAGGCGACGCCCACTGCAATTCAGGCAGGTATGTATCTTGGCGGATTAATATTACCCGTAATTATAATTTTAATTTTAAGAAGAAGCCTGTTAAGAAATTCGTACAATGAATGACATTATTTATAAGTCTAAAAATATTATTGCTGTACTGACGATCAGCATTCTGCTGTCTGTTATTCATTCGGTTTATGCGGATAGTGCAAGTGGCGGTAGTTTTATTGATAAGGTTTATCATCCTTATGTACAACCTCATGAACGTGATATTGAATTTAGAACGCTTTACAAAAAAGATTCTGAAGACCGTGCAAAAGATAATGCTCGAATACATAAAATATCCTATGGTCAATCCCTTAATGATCGCTGGATGGGTGAATTGTATCTGGTGGGTGAAAGAAATCGTGAGCAGGACTTTAAACTGACATCAGTAGAGCTTGAAGCGTTATGGCAGATCACAGAACAGGGTGAATACGACTATGACTGGGGTATGCTGTTTGAAGCAGAACATGAAACCCAGAAAAATATTTCGGAAGTTTCATCCGCATTATTAATTGAAAAAGCGTGGGGTAAATGGGTTGGTACTGCTAATATGTATCTAATTTATGAATGGGGCAATAATTTTAACAATGAACTGGAAACGGCTTTGGCTATGCAGGGCCGGTATCGTTTGTCAAGGCAATTAGAGCCAGCTATTGAATTTTACAGCAGTGATACCAGTGAGGGCATAGGCCCGGTACTCCTGGGTACGATTAAACTGGGTGGTCGTAAACAGATCCGCTGGGAAGCTGGTGTGATTAGCGGTCTGGATAATCAAACCGCTGATGAGACCTATAAGTTTTTAATTGAGTTTGAGTTCTGAAATTTAGACAATATCTTTTATTAACTCTCAAAACTCAACACTTATACTTTTTCTTAACGCTTAACGCTTAATCCCACTTTAACGCCCCTCCTGTCTGATATTCAGTAACCCGGGTTTCAAAAAAGTTTTTTTCCTTGCGTAAATTGGCCTGTTCGTCCAGCCAGTTAAGACGGTTTTCGGCACCGGGGAAAGGCTCTATATGTTTTAACTGCCTGGCTCGTCTATTAGCGATAAAGCGGAATTGTTCAATATGATCTTCAGCGTTATAGCCGATGATGGGATCACGTAAAATATAACGGGCATAATCAATTTCTGCCGCTTCGGCTTCTTCCCACATGGTCTGTATCTGTGCGGGATCGATGCTGACATTGTTTTCCGCAATGATCTGGTTTACGACTCGAATGCCAAAGGCACAGTGCAGGACTTCATCGCGCATAATATACTGTAATTGTTCGGCAGTACCGGTCATAAGGCCCCGGCGCTGCAGGGCAAAAATGGGGCTGAAGCCGTTGTAGAACCAGCAGCCTTCAAAGATACCGGCAAAAAAGGTATAGGACAGTACAAAATTTTCCAGCTCATCTTTATCCGTTAAATCGATATCGGCTCTTAATACAGAATTAATTTTATTATTGGCCAGCTGAATTTTCTGATTAATCGCGGGGACTACCCGATAACGGTTATAAATTTCCCCCTGTTCCAGTCCAATGGATTCAATACAGTGCTGATAGGTCCAGGTGTGTAGAGCTTCTTCATAAACCTGGCGTGCCTGATAAATCTGCAGTTCCGGAGCAGTCATTTTTTCCATTACGGCCAGGCCGACGTTGCGCATGGCCAGAATGTCAGAGGTGGTCAGATAGGAGAGCACATTTTCATAAACGTGCTTTTCTTCTACCGTCATTCTGTGTTGAAAGTCATGCACATCTCTGGACATATTGATGTCCAGTGGTGTCCAGTGATTTTTATTGGCATTGAGAAAAAAATCCCAGGCCCAGGGATATTTAAAAGGTGCTAATTGATTAATATCTGTCAGGCCATTAATGACCCGTTTATCATCAGCACGAACTGGTTCCATACCGGATGCAGCTTGAGTATCAATTATATTTTGTTTTGTCTCAATGGACACAGGTTCCTGTTTGATAATATTATGTGCATGAATGGCCTCTTTTGTTTTGGCCGTAGTGTTATTATCTTTATTGCTGCTTGTAAATGTGGCCAGTGGATCGTCCCAGTTTAACATAATGAGTTTTCCTGTTTGTATTTTATAAACTATTCGATACTATTCTTTTGTTCTTTCAATACCCGCTTCTGTCCTATTGGCAGGCTTCACAGTCGGGGTCAAGTATAGAACAGATTTTAGGCGTTTCCTGAACTGTCATACTTTCACTCTGGGTGGTGCTCTTCTCCATATGAGTTGCGCCCATAGAACGTAAGTAATAAGTGGTTTTTAAACCGCGAACCCAGGCCAGTTTATACAATTGATCCAGTTTTTTTCCGGAAGGTTCAGCCATATACAGATTCAGACTTTGTGCCTGATCGATCCATTTCTGTCTTCTGGATGCTGCTTCAATTAACCAGCGGGTATCCAGTTCAAAAGCGGTGGCATAGATGGATTTAATTTCATCGGGAATACGTTCGATGGGTAATAATGAGCCGTCATAGTATTTAAGATCATTAGCCATTACTTCATCCCAGAGGTTTAGTTCTTTAAGATGATGCACCAGACAGGCATTAACCACGGTAAACTCACCGGACAGATTGGATTTAACATACAGGTTCTGATAGGCCGGTTCAATGGACTGACTGACGCCGCAGATATTGGAAATGGTCGCTGTTGGGGCAATGGCCAGACAGTTACTATTACGCATGCCCTGTTGCTTTATGGTGGCTCTTAAACTATCCCAGTCAAGCGTGCTGCTGGTATCATATTGAATATAATTCTGTCTTTGCTCGGCCAGCAGTTCGGCTGAATCCAGAGGCAGAATGCCCTGACTCCAGAGTGAACCCTGATATGATGAAAAACTGCCACGCTCATTACTCAGTTGGGATGAGGCTTTGATGGCATAATAACTGACCGCTTCCATGGAGCGGTCGGCAAATTCTACTGCCTGTTCACTGCCATAAGCTAGTTTCTGATAATATAGAGCGTCCTGAAAGCCCATTATGCCAAGTCCTACAGGGCGGTGTCTGAGATTGGACTTGCGTGCCTGCGGGATGGAGTAGTAATTATAGTCGATGACATTATCCAGCATTCGCATGGCTGTGTTTATGGTGTTTTCGAGTTTCTCGTGATCCAGACCATTTTCATTCATATGGGCTAGCAGATTGACAGAACCGAGGTTGCAGACCGCCACTTCCTCTTCATTGGTGTGCAGGGTAATTTCAGTACACAGATTGGAGCTGTGTACTGTACCCATATGCTGATTGGTATAGCGGATATTACAGGGATCCTTAAAGGCAATCCAGGGATGACCCGTTTCAAATAACATTCCCAGCATCTTGCGCCACAGCTCATTGGCTTTAACCGTTTTAAAGAGTTTAATTTCACCACGGGAGGCTTTTTCTTCACAGGCAAGATAGCTTTGTTCAAATGTCTGGCCATATTGCTCATGCAGTTCAGGTACTTCATTCGGGGAGAATAATGTCCATTGCTGATCTTCGGCTACCCGCTTCATAAACAGATCCGGCACCCAGTTAGCGGTATTCATATCATGGGTACGACGGCGTTCATCTCCGGTGTTTTTTCTTAAATCCAGAAAGTCTTCAATATCAATATGCCAGGTTTCCAGGTAGGCACACATTGCGCCCTTGCGTTTGCCGCCCTGATTAACAGCAACGGCTGTGTCATTGGCCACTTTTAGAAAGGGTACAACCCCCTGAGATTCACCGTTAGTACCTTTTATATGAGCACCCAGCCCACGCACTGGTGTCCAGTCATTACCCAGGCCACCGGCGAATTTGGATAACAGGGCATTGTCTTTTAAGGCCGAATAGATACCTTCCAGATCATCGGGTATGGTGGTCAGATAACAGGAGGACAACTGGGGTCTTAAGGTGGCCGAATTAAATAATGTGGGTGTGGAACACATAAAGTCAAAGGAGGATAATAGACGATAAAATTCAATGGTGCGCTGTTCCCGGTCAATTTCGTTAATGGCCAGCCCCATGGCTACGCGCATAAAAAAAGCCTGCGGCAACTCAATACGGACTTTGTCATGGTGCAGGAAGTAACGATCATAGAGTGTTTGCAGACCCAGGTAGTCAAACTGATAATCTCGTTCTGGTAAAATGGCAGTAGAGAGTTGCTGCAGATCAAACTGCTGCAACTGTGGATCAAGTAATTCCAGCTCAACGCCTTTTTTAATATAACGCTTAAAATAATCACCGTATTGCTCCGCCATTTCAGATTGTGAGGTTTCCTGTGGTCTTCCATAGATGTAGCTGAGACTTTCACGGCGTAGATTGTCCAGCAGCAGGCGAGCGGATAGCTGGGAATATTGGGGTTCCTGGTCAATAAGGCTGCGGGCATTGAGGATCAGAGAGCTGTATAAGTCGACCTCATTCATGCCATCATAAGCAGAGTTTAAGGTACTTTGAAAAACCTTATCGATGTCAATATGATTCAGATCGCTGGCGGCTTCTTCCAGGATTTGTTTAAGGCGTTGTTCATTAAGTGGTTTCTTCAGGCCGTCAGCATCAATGAGCTGGATCTGCGGGGAAGTTTTCTCGCAGGGCATATCCTGTTCCTCAGAGGAGGCTCTTTTCTGTGCCTGCTGTTCACGATAGAGTACATAAGCCCGGGCTATTTTTTGCTGGCCATTGCGCATAAGAGCCAGTTCGACCTGATCCTGAATATTTTCTATATGTACGGTTGCATCTTCAGGCAGGTGGCGGAACAGTGCGTCAACGACATCACCTGCCAGTTCGTCTACCAGCTCATGTACCCGACTGGAGGCCGCTGCCGTACCACCTTCAACTGCCAGAAATGCTTTGGTTAAGGCAACCACAATTTTACTGCGGTCAAAGCGGGTTAGTTTGCCATTGCGACGAACTACCTGGTAATTATTGTAAGGGGAGCTCTGTTCAGAGTGCTGATGTTTTAATCGTTCAGCCTGACTCAACAGGATATCGGTATCCGTGCTCAGTGCAGGATCGGTGTTATTAATGGTATTAGGCATGATTTCCTCTGGTATCGTTAAATTTTCTTAATGGCCAGAGGGAGAAGGAGACCGGTGCAAAATCTTCTCACCCTGAGCCTTTACGCGAGACTCGGGTTGTAGGTATTAACAGGCAGGTAGCCGGACTTAAAAGAGTTTTCGTTACAAAAACTCTTTATTACCGTTGCGCGACAGTTCCGGATTGGCACCGGATTCCCCTGCATTCTGGCTTTTTTCGCTAACAGCCAAGAACTAAATAAGAAAATCTTTTATAAGAAAAACTTTTATAAGAAAAAGCATATATAGT
>JALVAL010000571.1 GCA_027011205.1 Gammaproteobacteria bacterium | reverse complement strand
ATTTATTTCGGCAAGCCTGCAACCATGCCATTCAAAATGCCTTGTAACTACTCAGCGTGTTTAGATTTTGTGCCAGTTCAAGGCATTTTCGCACGGAAAATGTGAGCGTATATCAATACGTGACCATTTGAGTACGAAAATAACGCCGAAATGGTGCAAAAGATGAATACGCTGAGTAGTTACAATGCCTTTACCATTAGGCCAGGGGCTAATCAATCAATTATCCTAATTAACCCCTGGCTGTGTATAATAAGCGTTCACCCAAAACTTTACAGAGACCTCCTATTAAAATGGATTTAACACAGCAAGATTCTTCCTTTAGAAAATTTATTTCCAGAGACCTGACTGATATTTTAGTCCGACTGGCACTGGTGGGCTTTCTGGTCATTGCCAGTCTGAAAATTTTTACTCCGTTTATGGGAATAATGTTATGGGCATTAATTCTTGCCGTCACTCTGTTCCCCATGCACCAGAAACTGGCAGCAAAACTGGACGGTAAACAGGGCAGAGCAGCCACCCTACTGGTAATAGCCGGTATTTTAGTCTTAGGAGGACCCACCGTCATGCTGGGTGGTTCGCTTGCAGATTATGTTCAGCAAACTCATACCAGCATCAAGGACGACAGTTTCAGTATCCGCAAGCCGCCAGAATCTGTCGCTCAATGGCCACTGATAGGTAAAAAAGTGCACTCAGCCTGGCAGCAGGCAGCCACTGACTTACCCCGGTTTATTAAAAAACATAAGGAACAGCTAACCAATGCGTCCAAATCCTTTCTCGGCTTTGCTAGCGGTTTTATCAGCGGGCTGTTGCAGTTCGTCTTTTCCATGGTTATTGCCGGTATTATGATGGCCTGGGGAAAGGAAGGCAGTGACAGCCTGTTAAAAATCAGTTATCGACTGGCTGGTCTTAAAAAAGGGGCGTCACTGCATAAATTATCCACTGCAACTATTCGTTCAGTGTCTCTAGGCGTTATTGGCGTGGCTGTTATTCAGGCCATTCTGATTGGTGTCGGTTTAATTCTGATTGATTTTCCAGCGGCTGGATTAATGGCTCTGGTAATGTTGATTCTGGGTATTGCACAATTACCCGCTCTGTTGATTTCCATTCCAGCCATTATATTTCTCTGGTACACCGGTGATTCCTCTGTCTATAACATCGTTATGACCGTTTATCTGTTTCTGGCCGGTCTGGCCGATAATGTTCTCAAGCCTATATTGCTGGGTCGAGGTGTTGATGCCCCCATGCCGGTGGTACTAATAGGAGCCTTAGGCGGAATGGTGTCAGCCGGATTACTGGGGCTGTTTATCGGTGCCGTCTTTTTATCTCTGGCCTATGTTATTTTTATGACCTGGGTTGATGATGGTTTACTAGAAATGAAAGCTCAGGAAAACCAGCTCGGTACAGAGTAAAACCGCCATGTTCTCTTTGAATTGCATTAATATCCGCCGCGCTCGCGCTATAGTGCTGCTATTGCTGTTCACCCTGACGGCCTGCACCATTACAGGGCCGGACTATAAAGAACCGGATATCAACTGGCTCAAAGACTGGCAGCCCGGCAGTTACAAGCCAGATCAACAGAGCAAAACACGGCTTGATTTACAGTTCTGGTGGAAGATATTTAACGATCCAGTACTTAACCATTTACTTGAAACCGCCAGAAAAGAAAACCTCCCTTTAAAAATTGCCGGCTTGAGAATTTTTGAAAGCCGGGCACAGCTGAGTATTGCCCGAAGCACATTGTATCCTCAGTTACAACAGTTCAGTGGATCGGCTATTTATGCCAATAGTCAGAAACACGGCGGCAAGGCTGTAGACAGAAGCCTGAGTCTGAGCAGTTATCAGAGTGGTTTTTCACTGGGCTGGGAGCTGGATTTCTGGGGCCGTTTTCAACGCAGTATTGAATCAGCCG
>JALVAL010000570.1 GCA_027011205.1 Gammaproteobacteria bacterium | reverse complement strand
GCCGCTTTTTTTGCTTCCATCAGCAATCAGCAGGATATTCAGGTACTTGTTGCCGCCCAGGTTGCTCAAACTTATTTTGCCTACCGTATTACTCAGGGGCGCATTGCCATTGCCCGCAGAAATGCCAGAATTCAGCAGCGCAGTTATGAGATCACCAATAATTTATATAAAAGCGGCGAAGGCTCAGAACTGGATCTGCAGCAGGCTAAAACACAATACCTGGCCACTCTGGCCACCATACCGGATCTGGAAATTGCCTTATCTCAGAACCTCAATGCTCTGGCCGTGTTTCTGGGCCAACCACCGGGCAGCCTGGAACTGCCGCGGGAATTACCGAAAGACTGGCGTTTGCCCGAAATCAAACCGGAAACCTTTAATAATATCCCGGCCAGTCTTCTGACCCGACGCCCCGATATTCGAACTGCAGCCTGGCAGGTAGCGGCCCAGTCAGCACAGATTGGGGTAGCAGAAGCCGATTATTATCCCGCCATTTCATTATTTGGCACCCTGGGCTGGTCTGGCAGTACTCTCCATAACAGCCCGGATATCAGCAGTGTTACTTTTGGACCCGGATTCAAGTGGAATATTCTGGACTATGGACGTATTGATAATAATGTCCGGATTCAGGATGCCCGCCTGCAGCAGCTGATTGAGCAATATCAGAACAAGGTTCTGCAGGCAGCACTGGAAGTTGAAAATTCCACGTACAGTATATTTAAGACCAATGAACAGCAACATTTACTGGATCAGAGCGCAGTGGCTTCACAGCGAGCACTGGATATTGCCAATATTCGTTATCGTGAGGGCTATGCCGACTTTCAAAGGGTACTGGATGCCCAGCGAGCCTTGTTTTCACAGGCAGAACGGCAATGGCTCAATCAGGGCAGTTATGTCAACACTATTATTACCTTATATAAGGCACTGGGCGGTGGCTGGACAGAAATGACCGTCGATCAGCTTCTACCAGAGAAGACTAAAAACACCATGCAGAAACGAGTTGACTGGGGTAATTTATTAAACGCCCCGATTTACCACAATAATGCACCTGCAGAGCAAGAGACCCACAAACCATGAGTGAAAAAAACAGCGCCGCAGACAACTCTGAGCAAACAAATCCCCCCCCTGAAACAGTCGAGCCGGCAGCAAAGCCAGATGCGGATACTGAACCGGCTAAAAAATCAGTTAAAAAAGGACTGGTTATTATTCTGGGCAGTATTATTTTAAGCCTGACCTGGTATCTGCTGGCTGACCGCTTTACACCTTATACCCAGCAGGCTCGTATCAACGGTTATGTGGTAGGTATCAGCTCTGAAGTCTCCGGTATTGTAACCAAAGTTCTGGTTAAAAATAATCAGAACGTAAAAAAAGATCAGCCTTTATTTAAAATTAGACCGACTCAATATGAAATTGCACTGAATAAAGCCCTGTCAGATCGGGAAAAGGTGATCCGCCAGATAGAAGCCGATACAGCGGGTGTTGCTTCTGCTCAGTCAAACCTTCTGGCCGCTGCAGCCAATGCCAAAAAAGCCCGTCAGGATATTGAGCGACTGGAAAAATTATACCGGGAAGATCCCGGAGCCATATCGGTACGCCGCCTGGAAACTTCCAGAGCCAATTATGAACAGGCGCTGGCTCGAGTAGCAGGCAAGGAAGCTGAAATTGCCAGAGCCCTTGAAAATCGTGGCGAAGAGGGCCAGAATAATGCCCAGTTAAAAAGCGCTCAAAGTGCTGTTGATAAGGCCAGGCTGGATCTTGAGCATACCATTGTAAAATCTTCTTCAGCAGGCATTATCACTGATTTACGCACCGATATCGGGCATTTTGCCAGTGCCGGCAAACCGATTATGACCCTGATATCCATTCATGATATCTGGATTGATGCCGAGTTTACTGAAAATAACCTGGGCCACATGAAAGTCGGTAGACCGGTAGAACTGGTCATTGATATTTTACCCGGTAAGGTGTTTTCCGGCAAAGTCCGCAGTATCGGACTGGGTGTATCCACCAGCCAGCCGCCGCCAGCGGGTACGCTGCCGAGCATTACCAATAACCGGGACTGGCTGCGACAGGCACAGCGTTTTCCCGTAGTTATTGAATTTGACCATCAGCAAATTGACCAGTTACGTCAATATATACGTATCGGCGGTCAGGCTGAAGTTATTGTCTATACTAAAGGCCATGCTGTTCTCAATACCCTGGGCTGGTTATATATACGTCTTATGAGCTGGTTCTCCTATGCTTATTAAGGCTATTTCAATGACCGGCTCCCGTAAGGTATAACGGCCATGCATATTCAGGCTCGACGCATATTCCGGCTGGCTTTAGTACCTTCACTGGCATTAGCCGCAGCTTACGCATTGCAGATGCCGCTGCCGTTTATTGCACCCCTGTTTGCCTTTATTCTGACCTCCATTCCCGGTTCGCCCCTGCCGGCCAAAAAAATCATCGGGCTGATTTTGCTGGTTATTATTACCCTCGGATTCGGAATTATACTAATCCCCCTGCTGCTGCATTTTCAGTTTAGCGCCATTTTACTGGTCGCTGTGGGACTGTACCTGAGTTCTTATCTGACGGTTAATCTGAATAAAAATCTGCCCGGCGCCTTTATGGCTATGGGGCTGACCATGGTATCAGCCGCCGGTACCGTGAATGATGTACTGGCAACCCTCATTATCCAGAGTCTGATTTTCGGAATTATTATCGCCAGTATCTGTCAGGCACTGGTGTATCCGTTTTTTCCTGAAAAACCTGCACCCGCGCAGACAGCTGCAGCCCAGACAGATGAAAGCCTTAAAAATTCCGAACAATCCAACTGGATTGCAATTCGCAGCACCCTGATTGTACTACCGGCTTATCTGCTGTTACTAAGCAATCCCGGCATGTATATGCCCATCATGATGAAGGCCGTATTATTAAGCCAGCAGTCATCCACACTGGATACCAGAAGCGCTGCCCGTGAACTTATCGGTTCAACCTTTATGGGCGGCGTCTTTGCAGTATTGCTCTGGCTGGGCTTAGGTATATGGCCTAACCTGTGGATGTTCTTCTTATGGATACTGTTAATCAGTCTGTATTTTTCCTGCAAAATTTACCGTTTAATCCAGACCCGCTTAACGGCATCCTTCTGGCTGAATACTGCCATTACCATGTTGATCCTGATCGGTCCGGCGGTTGAAGATAGCAATAGCGGCAAAGACGTCTATAGCGCATTTTTTATTCGCCTCAGCCTGTTTATCGGTATTACTTTGTACGCCCTGGTTGCAGTTTATCTTCTGGAATATTTGAGATCACGTAAAAGGAAAGGTTCTTATGCTGTCTAATTTATTAATGGGTTTTTCCACTATGCTGATATGCCTGTTCCTGCAGATTTTTTTACTGGTAACAACTATTCACTATTATATGAACCACCGCTTTGGCGAAAAAAACACCTCAATTTTGTCTCACTTGCTCATTTTTTCTGTAGTCATGACTATGTTAATGATTGGAAATCTGGCACAGATTTCTGTCTGGGGTCTGCTGTTTTTATCACTGGATGAATTTGAAAAGTTTACTAACGCCTTTTATTACTCTGCTGTTAATTTCAGCTCTCTGGGTTATGGAGATATTGTAATGTCTGAACAACACCGTCTGCTGGGTGCTCTTGAAGCCCTTAACGGCATCTTAATGATTGGTATTTCAACTGCGGCTTTATCTACTCCATTTAAAGATGTATTAAAGGCCAGAATTAATA
>JALVAL010000569.1 GCA_027011205.1 Gammaproteobacteria bacterium | reverse complement strand
ATATAAATGTTTAACAAATTATTTGACAAACAAAAGAGCATGGAAGATTTAGTTCAGAATAAAAATAATGTGATGGTACCTAATGATTTTCTGATCACTGTGCCAGTGGTATAAAGCTATTCAATAGCAACCAGTATTTCGTCAGGGTTAACGGAATCACCCTTTGAAACATAGACTTCAGTGACTGTGCCGGTAATGGATGCCTGTATCTCCGTTTCCATTTTCATGGCTTCGGTTATAATTACAGCTGTACCTGCCACAACCTGCTGTCCGACTTTAACCAGTACCTCCACAATGACGCCGGGCATAGATGTGGTTACATGGCCGGGTTTTGATGCTTTGGGATGTCTGCTGCTGCCTGCTGACTGTCGATTATCCGAACCGGTCTCATTATCCAGTTCAGACAGAATTTCAACCTGAATTTCTTCCGGCACACCATCAAGCGTCATATAAAAAGGCCGTCTCTCCTGACTGGGATGCCCTGTACCCGTGACTTTAATGTGATATTCCTCCCCATGCAGAGTAAGTAAAAATTCACTGGGTGCTCTGGAACAGACGGTATCTTTTTCGCCAATGGGCTCCAGGTATTCCGGTGTTAAGGTGCCTGCGGCACGTTGTTCAAGAAAGTCCTTGCCAATATCAGGAAACATGGCGTAAATAATGACATCTTCTGCAGATTGAGCCAGTTTTCCAATTTCCGTTCTAAGGTGAGATAGTTCCGGTTTTAATAAATCGGCAGGGCGGCACTCAATGACGGTTTCATTACCAATGGCAAGCTGCTGGATTTTTTTGTTGACCCTGCCCGGTGCTTTACCGTATTTACCCTGTAAATATAATTTGACCTCATTGGTAATGGTTTTATACCGTTCACCGGTAAGGACATTTAAAACGGCCTGAGTACCTACTATCTGAGAAGTCGGTGTCACCAGCGGTGGGAAGCCCAGATCAGCTCGCACTCTTGGTATTTCATCCAGTACATCATTCATGCGGGTCAGCTCACCCTGTTCCTTAAGCTGATTGGACAGGTTGGAAATCATGCCTCCGGGTACCTGATTAACCTGAACCCGGGTATCCAGTCCGGTAAACTCACTTTCATACTGATGATATTTTTTTCTAACCTGATAAAAATAAGCACCAATTTCCTGCAGGTCGGGCAGATTTAATCTGGTATCATAGTCGGTGTTTATTAATGCCGCTACCATGCTTTCTGTAGTAGGGTGGCTGGTGCCTTCTGCAAATGCAGATATGGCTGTATCTATACCGCTGCAGCCTGCTTCCAGGGCTTTAAGCTGGCACATGGAGGCCAGTCCTGCGGTAGCATGAGAATGAATGTGGACAGGAACATCCAGTGCATCGACCAGTGCTTTAACCAGCTCTGAGGTGCTGAAAGGTGTTAGCAGACCGGCCATATCTTTAACAGCAATGGAATCACAGCCTAATTTTTCCATCTGGCGGGCCATTTTGACAAATATTTTATTATTATGAACGTCACTGGTCGTATAGGATATAGCGCCCTGGGCGTGTTTTCCGTATTTTTTTACCGCTTTAATCGATGATTTGAGATTACGTACATCATTCATGGCATCAAAAATACGAAACACATCAATACCATTTTGAGCCGACAGACGTATGAACTCCTTAACTACATCATCAGAATAATGGCGATACCCCAGGAGATTCTGGCCGCGCAGGAGCATTTGTAATCGAGTCTTCGGCAGAGCCTGTTTTAGCTTTGCCAGTCTTTCCCAGGGGTCCTCTTTTAAAAAACGGATACAGCTGTCAAAGGTGGCGCCACCCCAGACTTCCAGAGACCAGAAGCCGATCTGGTCCAGCTTTTCACAAATGGGGAGCATATCTTCAGTACGCATTCTGGTGGCGATTAGTGATTGATGCCCATCTCTTAAAACCGTTTCTGTAACTCGAGTTTTTCCCATGATGTTATCCTGAGGTTGAGTTTACCCGGTACCTTATAAAGTCGTATTCAGATACTTGGAGTGTAATAAATAATCCACTATAAAACCATACCTTTTATTAAGACAAGGTGCTGGGATTACATACCCTGATGGGCTGCAATAGCAGCGGCAAAAGCCAGGGCCAGATGTTGTTGTGAACATTTTACCGAATAATTAATTAATTCCGGATGCTGTTCAACAAAACTGGTATCAAAATGGCCACTGACAAAATCACTGGAATTTAAAATACTGTATTGATAGGGAATGGTGGTTTTTACACCATAAACGCCCATATCTTTAAGTGCTCGTTTAGAACGTTGGATGACTTCATCCCATTGCAGTGCCCATACTATTAACTTGGCACACATGGAATCGTAATAGGGAGGAATAATATAACCGGTATAAATAGCAGCATCGGTACGAATACCGGGACCGCCGGGCGCAAAATAACGGGTAATACGCCCATAACTGGGTAGAAAATCATTTTTTGGATCTTCTGCATTAATACGAAATTCCATAGCATAGCCCCGGATCTGAATGTCCTTTTGCTGATAGCGCAAATTAAGACCACTGGCAATTCGAAACTGTTCCTGAACAATATCAATACCGGTAATTTGTTCGCTTATGGTATGTTCTACCTGTAAACGGGTATTAACTTCCATAAAGTAAAACTGATTGTCTTCGGCCATTAAAAATTCTACCGTGCCGGCGTTGGTATAGCCAGCCGCCCCGGCTGCTTTGACTGCCAGTTTGCCAATAGTCTGACGTTGTTCGTCGTTTAACTGGGGAGATGGGGCAATTTCAATCAGTTTCTGGTGCCGTCTCTGGATTGAACAGTCTCGCTCAAACAGATGAATGACATGCCCATGCTCATCCGCCAGGATCTGTACTTCAATATGCCTGGGATTAACAACGCATTTTTCCAGAAATACATCGGCAGAACCAAAGGCCTTGGTGGCTTCTGAAATGACCCGGGGGAAATTATTTTTTAATTCGGTTTTATTATTACACAGCCGGATACCTCTGCCGCCGCCTCCTGAGGTAGCTTTAAGCATGACCGGATAGCCGATTTTTTTTGCGACGCCCAATGCTTCATGGATAGTAGCCAGATTACCCTCACTGCCCGGTGTAACCGGTACCCCGGCCTGGATCATTGTGGCACGAGCCTGAGTTTTATTACCCAGTTTTTCAATGACATCTGAGCTCGGACCGATAAACTTAATATTGCGCCGTTCACAGATACGGGCAAACAGGGGATTTTCAGACAGAAATCCATAACCGGGGTGAATGGCATCGCACTCGGAAGCCAGAGCAATATTTACCAGACGATGGGCATTTAAATAGCCGCTGACAGGATCAGGTCCCAGACAATAGGCTTCATCGGCTTTTTTAACATGCAGTGCATTGCGATCCGCCTCTGCGTAAACAGCGACAGAGGTAATTCCCATTTCAGCACAGGCACGTATTATGCGTACAGCAATTTCTCCGCGATTGGCTATGAGTATTTTCTTTATCACCTGGGCTCCCGGGTTATTTGTTATTCATCTGACCTGTCGTCTGCAGGCTTAACAGTTTCTAGTAGAATAGAACTCAATTCAGGCTAAAGTCAATACGCTTTGCCCAGGTATTTTTTTTGGAGCTGAATTAAAGCATAGGAAAATTAAATGATTTAACCCAGTCCAGGTAGCTTTTAAATGGCAATGGAGGAGAAAATAAGAAGCCCTGACCTTCTTCACTGTGTTTTTCTTTTAATATCTTTAGTTGTTCCCTGGTTTCAATACCTTCTGTTACCACGGTCATATTCAAACCATGAGCCATAGAAATAATGGCACTGATCAGTTTGATATTAGCCGGTTCCTGTTCCAGGTTGGTCACAAAAGAACGATCTATTTTAAGGCAGTCAATTGGAAAATCCTTTAAATAACTCAGAGAGGAATAACCGGTACCAAAATCATCTATAGAAATATTGATACCTTTACTGTGAAAGGCGTTTAAAATATTCAGAAGCTGGAAATGATCCTCCGCAAGCAGGCTTTCTGTCACTTCGATATCCAGGCGCAGAGGGTTGAAACCGGTATTGTCTAAAATGGTTTCAATATCCTGTTTCAGCAGTGGATCAGAAAACTGTTTGGGAGAAAGGTTTACCGCCAGGTGTATATCTTCCTGAACTTGATTAAAGTCCTGGCAGGCCTGCTCGATAACCCATTTTCCGACGTCAATAATTTGTCCGGTTTCTTCCATCAGCGGGATAAATTCAACCGGTGAAATGTCGCCTAAAACCGGTGATTGCCAACGTAACAAAGCCTCTGCACCGGTTATAGTTCCATTGTTCAGGTTAACGCGTGGCTGGTAATGCAAAGATAATTCCTGTCTTTCCAATGCCCCCCTCAGGTGACTGAGCAGTTCCATTCGTCTGCTGGCGGTTTTTCCCATTTGGGTAGAATATAATTTATAATTATTGCCGCCGTGTTTTTTTGCGTGATACATGGCAATATCAGCCTGCTTTAACAAATCTTCCATCAGACTGTTTTCAAATGGAAAAATAGTAATGCCGATACTGGCACTCGTATGCAGGGTATGTTCACCATATAAAATAGACGTATTTATCTGTTTGAGTATGCGTTGAGCGGTAGTGGTAATCTCATGGACATTTCTGGTGTTTTCCAGTACCAGTGCAAACTCGTCACCGCCCAGCCGAGCAACAGTATCGCTCTCACGTACAGTGTTTATCAGACGCTCAGAAATAGCCTGAAGCACCACGTCACCAGTGGCATGGCCCAGGCTGTCATTTATTATTTTAAAGTTGTCAAGGTCAATAAAAAGGATGGCCAGAATGGTAGAACTACGTATTGATTGTGACATCGCATGCTCAAGTCGATCCTGGAATAATAATCGATTGGGTAATTTAGTCAGACCGTCATGGTAGGCCAGGTGCTGAATATGCTGTTCCGCGCGTACCTTTTCTGTCATGTCCTTGCCGGTGGCAACAAAATGGGTGATTTCACCTTTTTTATTGCGGATCGGACTGATAGTTTTATCTTCATGATACAGATGACCATCTTTTTTACGGTTAATAAAAATACTGTGAAAAACAAATCCGTTATGTAATTCCGTCCACATTTTTTGATAAAACTCGTCGCTGTGCTGGCCAGACTTTAATACATTAAAAAAGTTTCCCAGGATCTCATCCGCATTATATCCGGTAATATGTTCAAAAGATGGATTAACATATTCGGCTATCCCTTTATTATCCGTGATAACAATACTATCACCTGTCTGTTCAATGGCACTGGAAAGTTTTTTACTGTTTTCTATTTCCTGCTGAAGTTTTTTTAGACTGGTTTTAAGAGCATCGGTGCGTACAAGGACTATCTGTTCCAGTTGTAAATGAGAATCCTGCAGATCCTGTTCGGCCTTATTGCGTTTTTTTTCTGCCTGTATCAGGCGTAATACCATTACAATTACAATAAATAAGAATATTATAAATAGCAGGATGTCCTGAAATATTAAATCTTGCAGATGGGTAGAAAACAATGTGCTGCTTGCAATATCAACCAGTAACCAGCGGGTACCGTTAACGGGTTTACGGGCTAAAATTCGTTGCTGCTGATCCTGGGTAAGGTATTTCTTGTCTGGATTACTGGAACGAACACCCTTTGAGGTGACTTCTATTAATCCAGGTTTATCACGGTGCAACAG
>JALVAL010000568.1 GCA_027011205.1 Gammaproteobacteria bacterium | reverse complement strand
CTCTAAGACGGTGCCCATAGTGAGCATTATTTTCAGATACACCCATAATTACACCTGCTCTATTATAAATAAACGATGTTATAAGTAAAAATTCTATACGTTTATTATAACGATTCAGGTAGGTGTTTTAAAAGAGCAAAAAACTGATCTGTATCATGTCAGATGTGATTAGTTGGAGTTTTTCTGTCCAGGCGGGAATTTAACCGCCGGTCATGGACATAAAACGAACGACCTTTTCAGGTTTTTCATTAAATTCATGTTTCAGTGGTTTAAGATTAATGGCTTCTCTAATGACCTGATCCAGTTCCTGATTAGAAATACCGTCACGTATTAAATGTCGCAGTTCAAATTTATGTTCATCACCCAGACACATATATAAAGTGCCTGTGACTGACAGTCGAACCCGGTTGCAGGTGTCGCAGAAATGCTGAGAGATAGGCGTGATAAAACCAATTTTCAATTCGGTTCCAGCCACTTGAACATAACGTGCTGGACCGGCGCCGGCCATAACGGCAGGGATCAGTTCATATTTTTTTGCCAGACGTTGTTCTATCTCATCCAGACTGATGTAATAGTCAACGGCATTACGGCCGGTATCACCCATCGGCATGGTTTCAATAAAACGCAGGGTAAAGCCGTGTTGCATACAGAAGTCCACCATATCCTCAACATCATCATCATTAACACCCTTCATAATAACCATATTGATTTTTATCGGTTCAAGTCCTGCTGCTTTAGCGGCCATCAGACCCTGGGTGATTTTTTCCAGTTTGCCCTGGGTGATGTTGTTAAATTTAACCGGATCGACGGTATCGAGGCTGACGTTAATACGGGCTATACCGGCCTCTTTTAGAGCTTTAGCATGTTTACCCAGACGGGTGGCATTAGTGCTCAGAGATAAATCATCCAGACCGGGCAGGGCAGACAGGCGTCTGGCCAGCTCAGGTAGATCCTGACGAATCAGTGGTTCGCCGCCGGTAAGTCGCACGGCAGTGACACCTAAACGCGTGAAAGAAGCAATAATCTGCTCAATTTCATCAAAATTAAGCCAGTCTTCAGGTTCTTCATAGCCATCAAAACCTTTGGGCATACAATAAAAACAACGCAAATCACAGCGGTCGGTTACCGATAAGCGCAGATATTTGATTTCTCGCTGAAATTTATCAATTAAACTCATAGTAATACAGCTTTGCCAGAGGCATGATTGTCTATTTATTAAGTTGATAATACTTGAAGTCCTGATATTTTGGAAATTTTTTTAATAAGTGTTAGTAAAAAAAAGCAATTTATATCAAGCTGGGGGTAATTTAGCTGTACCGTAAGTGTGCATCCATTTATTGATGCACACTTACGGTACAGGGACGTGCCGCTCATTTTTGACGACCGTAAGTCGTTGAAAATGGAGTAAAAGAAAAATCACACTTTTTCTTTTGCGTTCCGGTAAATTGCCAGGAAGGCAATTTCCGGATGGACACTATTTAGTTTAGTAGCGGCCAGCCCCTGTTCAAGATTGGGGAACTGCAGTGTGATTTTAAAGTCCGCTAACAGCTTATTATTATTGATACGCCGAGATTCACCCATATAGGATAGCATGCCGCTGGAAAGTTCGGTGCGGGCCTGCTGCAGGCTGATTGATGGTGGCTCAGCTAGTCCACAGGCACGGGCAACTTGGATAAAATAATCATACATGGTTGTTGGATGACCGTCAGAGCAATTATAAATACCGGTTAACTCCGCTTTTAGTCCTGCTATTAGACAGATTTCGAGTAAATCATCAGCATGAATACGATTGCTGTAGGGGGAATCTTGCTCGCGCACAACAGGCGTTTGTGCCTGAATGCGTTTTAAGGGGAGTTTATCGGCTGCATAAATACCGGAAACACGCAGGATCACCAGTGGGGTATTATTGCTCTGACAATAATTCTGAAATTGTTGTTCGGCATCCACCCGACGCCGGGCGCGGTCTACTGCAGGCTTAACAGGAGAGTGTTCATCAATCCATTGACCCTGGCAATCACCATACACGCCGGTGGTACTGATTAAAACGATTTTTTGCGGTTTTTTTTGCTGCCGGATAAGTTCATTAATATAGTTCTGTGCTTTTAAATCAAGCTGACCACTTCGAGGTGGTGGAACAAAGTAAAAAATAATGGCCTGTTCAACAGAATAATTTTCCGGTGCAGAGTAATCGCTGTCCAGATCCCAGCTAATACCATGCCCCTGATGTTCTGCGCTGCTCCTGCTAATAGTGAATATCTGTTCTGGTGGAGCTAATTTTCTGTCCTTCAGGGCTTTGAGCAATTTTGCACCTAAATAGCCGTAACCAATAATATGAACCGGATTCCGAGAGGTTTTTAGCACTATTTATTACCTTTAGGTGATTTTGTTGCTGTTATGCTCTGGCTATAATCCAGGCATCAACTCGTTTAATTCCGGATTGCCTGAGTATTTTTGCAGCTTCATTAAGGGTACTGCCGGTGGTCATGACATCGTCAATCAGGGCGATATGCTGTATACCCGACAGCCTGGAAATATGGGCATGTTTGTTTATGTTAAAGGCGTTTTTAACGTTTTTCTGCCGTTCTTTAGCGTTCAGCCCTGCCTGCAGCAAGGTAGGGCGGGTACGCAGCAGACTTTTATAGTCAAGCTGTAGCTGAAAATGTGCGGCAAAAAAACGAGCCAGTTCCAGTGCCTGATTATAACCTCTTTGCTGCAGACGCTGGGTATGCATAGGCATGGGTATCAGTACTTCAGGCAGTTGAAAGTCCTGAAATTGTGTGCTGCTTTGAATAAACAGCCTGGCCAGTGTCTGTGCATAGTGAATTTTATTGTGGTATTTAAGTTGACGGATCAGATAACGGATTGCATCAGTGTAGATAAACGGACTGTAAACCTGATTATAATAATACTGATGACTTAGGCAATTACCGCAAATGGAGCTGTCAGAAGTGCTTAGCGGCAGAGCACAGCGCTGACAGGCAAGTTTATTGTGTTGTATATGAGTACGACAATGAGGGCAGAGATCGTTATTGCCTGAAGTTTGTTCCAGACAAAACAGGCAATGGCGTGGTATCAGGGAGTCTATAACCCGGCTAAGCTTGCTCAGCGATTGCTGTAGAGGCACTGGAAAAGTCATAAACTTTTGGTTTCCCTATGAAATATCCCTGCAGGTAATCAACATCCATTTCAGTCAGTGCTTTGGCAAGTGCTTTGTTTTCTACAAATTCTGCAATGGTTTTGTAACCCAGTTTTTTGGCAGAATCAATAATCGACTGAACAATAATACGGTGTTTGTCATTTTCCAGCATATCCTTTATTAAGGAACCGTCAATTTTTAAATAACGGATTGGCAAACGCATGAGTCGTGCATAATTGGAAAAACCACTGCCAAAGTCATCAATTGCAAATTCTACATCATAACGAATTAGTTTTACCATAAAATCCTGAATAGTTTCAAAATTATCAATTTCATCACTTTCCAGTATTTCCAGAATGAGTTTACCTTTGGGTTTTAAGGCGGCAATTTTCATATGGATATAGTCACGGGTATTCTTATTGGCAATATCGTCAAAAGATATATTAATACTAATGGTCAGATCTGCCCGCTGAACCAGAATATCCACTACGTGATCAAACATGATTCGGGTCAGTTCTGAGTAGAGTTTGGCTTTTCTGGCAATACCGATAAAGAAAAAAGGAGAAATGACCTGACCATCACTGGCATGCAGTCTGACCAGTGATTCATATTTGCTGATACCTGATTCATGTGGATCAGAGATCGGCTGAAAATAGGTTTTGATATTGTCACTGGCTAAAGCTATTTTTATTTGCTCCAGCATTTTGCGATTATTTAGATAGTTATCCTCGGTGGAAAGTGTTTCATTGAAAATATAAAATTCTTTTAATTCAGATTTTGCCTTGCGTAAAGCACGATCTGCTTCAGTATTGGGGTGGCTGGAATCGACAACGATGCCGGCAGAGGCAGTAATTTGAAGGGTCTGCTCAGCAATGATTATTTTTTTGTTGCGTAATTGAGCCAGCAGATCAACCACCCAGTGGGTAATAATATTTTCGGTTAATACCTTATCAGCCAGATTTTCATCATGAGTTTCCTGATCTAGTAGCAGTGCAAATTCATCCGCATGACCTTTGTAAACCTTCAGAGGTTTATCTGTTGCCCAGTTAAGTAATTCCTGAGCAACAAAATGCAGAACCTGATCGCCAGTATCTGTGCCGTAAATTTCATTAATTTCCTTAAACCGGTCGATATTAATCAGAATTAAACTGGAGTTTTTAAATCGCTTCTGGGCTTCCTGTAACTGTATACGATTGGGCAGACCAGTAAGTTTATCAATAATATAGGCCTGCCTGATTTCGATTAGATTTTTTTTTACTTCATGTTCAAGAATGACTTTTTTTAAAGAATTTATGTACCAGAAGATGGTTAGTACAATAATAAGAGGGGTTAGCAATAACGCAGTATTGATTTTTACCGGCAAATGAATGTAGTACTGCTCAATTAATAGAGCAATAAACAAATACAGTAATATCAGAAAGATAATGCTAGATCTGCGTAATAAAAGAGGTTTTTTATACATTAATTGTTAGTTGTTTTATATTACATTTAAATGTATGTAAAGCATAGGAAACATATTTGTTTTATGCAATATTATCAGTCAGAATGTGCTATGGTTCATTGAGCACAGTATTTATCGAATAAAGATCTTGTTTATTAGTAACTACTCAGCGTATTCATCTTTTACCCAGCCCTTGTTAATAAGAGAGTGCGTTATTTTCGTACTCTACCCTCAGGGGACAGCTGGGAATGGTCACATATTTGTATATGCTCACATTCTCCATGCGCCTCTTTAAGGTAGCGAAGCTATTGTGCCTTGAACTGTGGCAAAATTTAAACATGCTGAATAGTTACGTTTATTAATCGTGGATAGACCTTGAATGTATAAATTTTTTGTCAAAGTGTTTTCAATTCTCAAGTGGGTTTTCTTTGTTGCTCTATTAATTTTCCTGTCTTTTTATTTTATTTTAAGAGGTTCTCTGGCAGATTTAAGTGGGCAGATGACCATGTCCTTATTGCATAAGTCGGTAATAGTAGAGAGAGATAGTCAGGGTGTACCCACTATCAGTGCTCAAAATCGTATGGACACCGCTTTCGCGCTGGGTTTTGTACATGCTCAGGAACGTTATTTTCAAATGGATTTATTACGCCGCAGTGCCTCAGGAGAACTGGCTGAGTTATTTGGTGACAAGGCGCTGGATAAGGATAAAAAAGCCAGAATACATCGCTTTAGAGAGCGGGTGCATAAACAGTTTCATCATCTGCCAACAGTTCAGACAAAAATTTTGCAGGCCTATGCCAATGGCGTTAATAGTGGTCTGGATTCCCTGTCGGGTACCCCTTATCAGTATTTTTTGCTGGGTGTTGAACCACAGGACTGGGCACCTGAAGACAGCCTGTTATGTATATACGCCATGTTTTTTGATTTAAACGATGAAACCGGTATCAGGGAAACTTCCTTAATGTTAATGAAGGAGCAGTTACCCCCGCAATGGTATGCGTTTTTAACTCCAAAGGGCGGTCAGTGGGATGCTGCTCTGGATGGTATAGCCTTACCCGAACAGGAAACACAGCTTAAAATACCGGCTGCAGCACTTCCGGAACACTGGCTGCAGCAATATTCTCAAATCAGTTCACAATATCAAAAGCCGGGACTGCCCGGTTCTAATAGTTTTGCCGTTGATAACACATTAACTGATTATGACTCAGCTATGCTGGCTAATGATATGCACCTGAATCTGAGAGTCCCCAATATCTGGTTTCGAGCCAGCTGGTATCTTCATGATGGACGCCGTTTAACCGGTATTACTCTGCCCGGAACACCTGTTATGGTGGCCGGTAGTAATGAAAAAATTGCCTGGGGATTTACCAATAGTTATGGTGACTGGGGTGATATTATTACTCTACAGACCAATGACAGTCAAACTATGTATAAAACCGCTGATGGCTGGCAGAACTTTTCTATATATAAGCAGTTAATTTTAACCAGGCAGGGTAAAAGTCATCATTTTCTTTCCATTGAAACACAATGGGGACCCGTGATAGGTAAAAACTCAAAAGGTGAAATGCTGGTACATCAATGGGTGGCATATGCACCTCAATCAGCCAACCTTAACTTCCTTAAACTAGAGCAGGCACAAACAGTAGATGATGCGCTGAATATTGCACCTTATCTGGGTATGCCGTCACAAAATATGCTGGTGGCAGATACGGCTGGTAATATCGGCTGGACCATAGCGGGTATTATCCCACAGCGCAAAAACAGTGCTCTCAAGTCTCAATCAAGCTGGCAGGGGTTTTTAGCCGCAAAACAATACCCTAGATGGCAAAAGCCGGCTGAGCACAGAATATGGACCGCTAATAATCGTCTGTTTAGCGGTAAAAATCTACAGCTTATTGGCAATGAAGGTGGCGATTTAGGAGCCAGAGCTCAGCAGATACGTGATGATTTAAGGGCAGGTGAACAATTTAAGGAAGTGGATTTTCTGGCCATTCAGCTTGATTCCAGGGCTCTGTTTTTACAACGCTGGAAAGAGTTGTTAAGAGCAGCAATAGGTCATTCAGATAAAGCCGCTTTTGTGCGCATGGCTGAGATACTGGATTCAGAAACGGATCTGGCAGCCCGTTCAGACTCAATTGCCTATGGACTGGTTCGGGATTTTCGTGTCAGTGTAGTTAATGGTACCGTCGGCTGGTTATTTGATGCACTGCAGAAAAATAATCCGCAATGGTTTCAACGTTCCAAAGTCGATGGCCTGATTGAATATCCGGTATGGACTCTGATCAGTCAGAAACCAGAACATCTGGTTCCGCCAGGCTATCATACATGGGATGATTTTTTACTGGCTGCGGTTCAGCAGGCCTATAATAAAACCACTGATAACGGCAAACAGTTTATCCAGCAGCAAACCTGGGGTAATCGTTATAAAATTGATATTCGTAATAGGCTCAGCAAGGCTTTACCAGGCCTGGGTTTCTTTCTGGATATGCCGAAATCACCTTTAAGCGGTGATGATGATATGCCCAAAGTATTAAAGAGTCATTTTGGTGCTTCCATGCGTATGGTTGTGGCACCCGGTCATGAAGATAAGGGCATATTTCAGATGCCAGCAGGACAGAGCAGCCATCCGTTGTCCGCATATTATTCTGATGGGCATGAAGACTGGGTAAAAGGTCGTCCCAGCTCCTTTTTACCGGGTAGAACTGAATGGAAACTGCAACTAAAATCAATTGATTAAACGAAGCACTAACCCAGCACCTCGTAAGGCCTCGTCCATAAGGTTGAGGCCTTACGAGGTGCTGGGTAAAATTTTATTACCGGTCTATTGCAATTGGTGCTTTGTATATGGAGACTAACTTTTTTGTTGGCTCTGGGGTGAATATGTTATAGTAAGCGCCTGACTAACTGAATGCCTGTGACTATGACAACTGAAGCAAAAGCACCAATAAGACATGACTGGACTCTGGATGAGGTTCAGGCACTGTTTGACCTGCCTATGAATGACCTGCTGTTTAAAGCACATACTGTCCATCGTCAGAATTTTGATCCCAATGCCATTCAAATCAGCACCTTGCTGAGTATTAAAACCGGCCGTTGTTCAGAAGACTGCGGTTACTGTTCTCAAAGTGCACATCATAAAACCGAACTGGAAGCAGAATCCTTATTGTCTGTTGATGAGGTTGTAGAAGCGGCACAAAAAGCTAAAGATGAGGGTGCGGATCGCTTTTGTATGGGGGCCGCCTGGTCACGTCCTAATAAACGGGATTTTCCAAAAGTACTGGCAATGATCAAAGCAGTAAAGTCTCTGGACATGGAGAGCTGCGTGACTCTGGGCATGCTTGATCAGGAGCAGGTACAGGCGTTAAAAGAAGCCGGGCTGGACTATTATAACCATAACCTGGATACCTCACCGGAATTTTACGGTAATGTCATTTCTACCCGTACCTTTCAGGATCGGCTGGATACTCTTAATACCGTTCAGCAAGCCGGTATTAATGTCTGCAGCGGTGGTATTCTGGGGCTGGGGGAAGAGCGTCAGGATCGGTGCAGTTTACTGATGCAACTGGCCAATATGGCACAGCATCCGGACAGTGTACCCATCAATATGCTGGTGCAGGTAGAAGGGACGCCTCTCTACGGTCAGGATGAAATAGCGCCGCTGGAATTTGTGCGTACTGTGGCCGTTGCGCGGATAATGATGCCCCATTCAGTCGTCAGACTGTCTGCCGGACGTGAAGAAATGTCTGATGAAATGCAGGCCATGTGCTTTTTTGCCGGTGCTAACTCGGTATTTTACGGTGAACGTCTATTAACTACAGAAGGTGCCAGTGCCTCAGCGGATCAAAAGCTGTTTCATGATCTGGGCATGAAAACCAGCCTGGAAAAGAAAACCGGTGGACACAATAGCGCTACAGACCCTGTTCCAGACGCAGTGACAGAAGCTGCTCCACTCCAGAGCCTGAATTTCTGATAGCGACTTACAAGAGCGGATAGCAACCAAAGGTTAATAGTTTGTGAATCTGGATGATGTGCTAAAACAGGATTTGCTGGAACGCCAGCAGCAGTCGCTTTATCGTCGACGCAAAATCACCGATAGTGCGCAGCAGGTTCATCTCAAAATTAACGGCCAGGCTCTGCTTAGTTTTTGCAGTAATGATTATCTGGGACTGGCAAACCATCCTGATATTGCCAGAGCCTTTAAATCCGCAGTGGATACCTGGGGTGTGGGCAGTGGCTCGGCTCATCTGGTCAGTGGCCATTCCCGGGTTCATCATGAACTGGAAGAAGCGCTGGCAGAATATACCGGACGCAGTCGGGCGTTATTATTTTCTACCGGTTATATGGCCAATCTGGGTATTGTTAATGCCTTAATGGGCAAAGACGATCTGATCATTCAGGACAAACTCAATCATGCTTCCCTGATAGATGCCGCACTATTATCCACTGCTTTTTCCGCCAGTCAGTTTAAACGATACAGTCATAATAATATGCAGCACCTTGAAAAGCTGCTGGCCGATGCCGATCCCGAAGTCCGGAAACTGCTTATGAGTGATTCCGTTTTCAGCATGGATGGTGATCTGGCTCAGATACAGGAAATGAGCCAGCTGAGTAATAACTATGATGCCTGGTTAATGCTGGATGATGCTCATGGCTTTGGTGTGCTGGGCAAAAATGGTGCCGGTGCAGCAGAACAATATCAGCTGGATCAGACTCAGCTGCCTGTTTATATGGCTACTCTGGGAAAAGCCATGGGAGTGGCAGGCGCATTTGTCTCAGGCAGTGATGCTTTAATTGAGACACTGATTCAGAAAGCCCGTTCATTTATTTATACCACCGCTATGCCCCCGGCACTGGCCCATGCCTTATTAGTGAGCTTGAAAATTTCTCAGCAGGAAAGCTGGCGCAGAGACAAACTAAAACAGCTTATTGTACGTTTTCGTTGTGGTTGTGAGCAGCGTGGGATCAATTTGATGGCGTCTCCAACGGCTATTCAACCGATACTGATCGGCAGTAATGAGCAGGCACTAAAATTCAGTCTGGCGCTGGAAAAAATGGGCATACTGATCGCTGCTATCCGTCCGCCTACTGTCCCCAGGGGTACGGCTCGATTGCGCGTAACTTTATCGGCAGAACATAGTGAGCAGGATATTGACCAGTTGCTTAATGCCTTTGAACAGACCGGTATGGCAGCATAAATGAACCATATAGCCTACCAGCAATGGGGAGATCCGCAGGCATCCAGACAGCTTATTATGCTTCATGGCTGGGGCATGAATAGCGGTGTATGGGCGGATATAGCCGGGCAGCTGGTGCAAGATTGCCCACAATTACATATTATTGCGCCTGATCTGCCCGGTTATGGCGAAAGTTCAAACTATGATTTTGATGTTATAGACGGGCACTATAATGCTGCCGGTCTGGCACAGAGTCTGGCCTTCCTGGTGGAGAAACAAAGTATTGTACTTGGCTGGTCAATGGGAGGGCTGGTTGCGATAGCAATGAGTCAGGCTTTTCCGCAGCTGATTTCACAATTGATTCTGATCAGCTCAACACCGCGTTTTGTACAGGGAGAGAACTGGGAATATGCGATAAAAGCATCAATTTTTGAGGAATTTTACTGTTATCTGGAACAGGATCACCAGGCTACTTTAAAGCGTTTTATGGCCATACAGGCTATGGGCAGTCAAACGGCGCGTAATGATATAAAAACTTTACAGGCACAATTGTTAAAACGTGGTGAAGCTGATCTGACAGCATTAAGATTTGGCCTTAAAATGCTATTAAATGAAGATAAAAGACGGCAATTATCATTAATTACGCAAATTCCAGTTGATCTAATTGCTGGTCAGTATGATACCCTGGTCAATATCAGGGCACAGCAGCAGCTGGCGCAGCAAAATAATATTAAATTATATCCCATAGCCCATGCCGGTCATGCACCCTTTATTTCACATCCGCAGGTTTTTATGAATATTTTGCGAGAAATCATTGAACACTGAAGATTATTCCTTTACCAAAGAGCAGGTGCAGAATGCTTTTAATAAAGCCGCTGATAGTTACGATGGCGCGGCAATAGTACAACAGGAAGTTTGTAAGCGCTTACTCGATCGGCTTGACTATATCAAGCTGGAGCCGCAGGTGATCGTAGACATTGGTTCAGGAACTGGCCAGGGTATGGCCGGGCTGGCAGAGCGATATCCGAAAGCACGTATTATTGCCATGGATCTGGCCTCTAATATGCTGCAAAAATGCCGTATTCGGCTTAAGCCTTCCGGGGTGACAGATAAATTGCTCAGGGTATTCTCCCCGCAGCAGTTTGATTTTGTCTGTGCGGATGCTGAACATCTGCCCTTTGCGGATGCCAGTATCAATCTGATTTTTTCTAATCTGACTATTCAGTGGTGTACTGACCTGCAGCTCTTGTTTACTGAGTTTCGCCGGGTGCTTAAACCGGGCGGCTTATTATTGTTTACCACCTTTGGCAGTGATACCCTCAAAGAACTGAGAGCCAGCTGGGCTGCGGTCAGTAATAAAGTTCATGTGAATGACTTTCTGGATATGCACGACATTGGTGACCTGCTCTATAATGTGCAAACAGAAAATCCGGTGATGGACTGTGAACGGATAGTGTTGAATTATCAATCCGTAAAACAGCTGATGCTGGACTTAAAAGCGGTGGGTGCACATAATCAGAACCGGGGACGGGAAAAAGCTCTGACCGGTAAACAGCGTTTGCAGGCGATGTATGACGAGTATCAAAAATTTACTACCAGGGAAGGTTATCCGCTTACCTATGAAGTAGTGTATGGTCATGCCTGGAACCCTGAAACTCCCGTACAGAATACTCAGTCGCTGGATAACACCCGGCAAACCTCTATTTCCCTGGCACAACTTAAAAGCACCCTGAGATCTTAATGAAAGCCTGGTTTATTACTGCAACAGATACTGATGCCGGAAAAACCTTTGTGACCTGTGGGCTGTTAAATGCATTGAGTAAAGCGGGGTATGCTACTCTGGGGTTCAAGCCGGTGGCCAGCGGCGGTCGGGCAACCGCATCAGGTTTAAGAAATGGTGATGCTTTGAAAATTATCCAGGCATCCACACTTAAACCGGTTTATGAGGTGGTTAACCAATATATCTTTGAAGCAGCCATTGCCCCGCATATTGCTGCAGAAATCACAGATATTGACATTAATTTAAAAGCAATTGTTGATAATATTCATCAAAACTCACTTACTGCTGATATTGTACTGGTGGAAGGTGTGGGCGGCTGGCTGGTACCTTTGAATAATACTCAAACCATAGCCAGTCTGGCTAAAGCACTGGATTTCCCAGTGCTGCTGGTGGTTAATATGCGTCTGGGATGTATTAACCATGCCTTATTAACCATGCAGTCTATTGCACAACAGGGTTTAAAACTGGATGGCTGGATAGCCAATACCGGCCAGAGCGATGAAAGCATGGACTGCCTGGAACAAAATATTGACAGCCTGAAGCAGCTTATACCGGCACCATTACTGGCTGTTCTGCCTGAGCTGAACAGCTCAGATGATGCTTATTGGCGCACTTTTTCCAGGTTTGCTGAAAAGCTTTGCGGATAAAAGATCAATGCATTTAAAATTATTATTCACTATACTACTGTGCATTCAATTGATACGGTAATTAATTTATTACCTTTTTCTGGAGCCTGATTTGTTTAAGTCTGTTAGCCTGATAATTATTGTTGCCCTGGCGGCCTCTGGCTGGTGGTTCTATATTAACATTACCACTCCCCAGATCGATAGTGGTGTGCAGGTGCGTAATCTGCCCTGGCAGATTACGGTACTTAATCCGCAAACAATACATGTGCTGGATCTGGATATCGGTCGTTCTACACTGGGTGATGCAGTTAAAGTTTTACGCAGTGAATACAATCTGGCCTGGTTTGATAATCCCGATAATAGTATCAGTCTGGAAGCTTATTTTATTCGGGTCAGTATCTCCGGTTTAAGAGCAAAGGTCGTTCTGGGGCTGGATCCGGTTAATCTGGATATTGACTATCTGAAACAGAATTCCGGCAAACCAAAAGTACAGACATCCCGTTCCATCAAATACCCTCTGGATGATCTTGCTAATACCTTGAAAGACCGGGTGATCCGGTCTCTAACGTATATACCGACCATAAATCTTGAACAGGATATGATCATCAGTCGTTTCGGCAAGCCCAGGGAAAAGGTGAGCATTGATGAAAATACTCAGTTCTGGCTATATCCTCAGAAGGGACTGGTGATCAACTGGAACCGTAAAGCCAAGGAAGCGTTTCATTATACTGTACCGGCCAGTTTTGAATCGGTTCAGAAAGGTATTATTCAGGTCGCACAGCAGAGTAAAAAAGAGCAGACAGACTAAATGTCAGTGAAGCACTGCAAAACGGCCACCACACCGGATTATGTGGCATGTGATGCCTGTAAATTATCTCCTGTCTGTACGCCCGTTAATGTTGGTGAGCACGCCTATGATTTCACAGGTACAATGGTTCATCGGCGGCATTTTTTTAAAAAAGGTTCCTTTATCTTTCGACAGGGTGATGCCGCAAGTCTGATTTATGCAATTTCAGCCGGGACGCTCAAACTGCTGGTTAATGTTAAAGACAGTGAGCGGGTGATAGATTTTCGTATTCCCGGTGAACTGGTGGATATCAGTTCTTTAAATGAAGGGCTTCATACTTATAGCGCACAGGCGCTGGAAGACAGCTACTTATGTGAAATTGGTAAAGACACGCTGAATGATATCGCTTCCCAGATCCCTCAGGTTCAGGGACGATTAATGAACGTGGTCAATAAAGAGCTCAATAGTATTCAAAAATCAGCCATGCTGCTGCATGGCAATGTCAATGCCGAAGAAAAAATAGCAGCCTTTATCCTCAATCTGGCCTGGCGTTACTCTTTAAGTGGTTATTCTGCTGCCCAGTTTAAGCTGACTATGACCCGTACTGATATTGCAGATTATCTGGGGTTATCCAAAGAAACGGTGATCCGCTTATTCAAGAAACTTCAGCAGGCTGCCCTGATCAAAATTCAGGGCAAAAAAATGACTATACTGAATATAGACAAATTACAGCAATTTGTTGGTATTAAGCTCATATCAGCACCCTGAAATCCTCCTGAAAAAATGTCATTTCACACAGAAATGTGAGGCAATTCACACGGCTACAGGTGATTTTACAAAAAAATTGAACTTTTTAAGGTCTAAAATAATTACCTTTAAAAATATAGGGTTAATAATATTAACCCAGTGCAAGCCTAGGATTTCAGTGGCATTTATCACCAAAATATATTAGAAATGATTGATACTTGACCTCAAAAGAGGCAAAATACCACCTGCAGGACTTCCCAGAGTAAAATAAGGGTGAGCCTGTAAATTTTTTGGGTAATTTTTTGAAATGATTAATCGTGGAGAACACTATGGAAGAAGCTGCAGCGGAGCAGAAGTATAACTTCGACGTTGTTCGCTGGTTTGCCGTAATGACCGCCGTGTACCTGGTAGTAGGTGCATCGGTAGGGGTATATATTGCCTCTGAATTGGCATGGCCGGTGCTCAACCTGGACAGTCCTTATTTATCGTTTGGACGTTTACGACCTTTACACACCAATGCGGTGATTTTCGCTTTTGGTGGCAGTATCCTGATGGCGACGGCTTTTTACACGGTACAGCGTACCTGTGGTGTAAAACTGTGGAGCAACAAACTGGCATGGTTTACCTTTATTGGCTGGAACCTGATTATTGTTGCTGCTGTTATCACTCTGCCTTTAGGTTTAACTCAGTCTAAAGAATATGCTGAACTGGAATGGCCAATTGACCTGGCAATTGCTGTGGTCTGGTTGACTTATATGTTCAATTTCATGATGACTATTGCCAACCGTAAAACCAAGCATATTTATGTTTCCAACTGGTTCTTTATGGGCATGATGATTATGATCACACTCCTGCACGTAGTAAACAGTGCAGCTATTCCTGTAGGTGCTTTCAAGTCCTACTCTGTATACTCCGGTGTACAGGATGCCATGATTCAATGGTGGTGGGGTCATAATGCAGTAGGCTTCTATCTGACTGCCGGTTTCCTGGGTATTATGTACTACTTCGTTCCCAAGCAGGCCAATCGTCCTGTTTTCTCCTATCGTTTATCTGTTATTCACTTCTGGGCTCTGATGTTCGGTTATGTATGGCTGGGTGCTCATCACCTGCAATACACGGCGTTACCTGACTGGACGGGTTCTCTGGGTGCTGCCGTTTCCATCGCTATGATTATTCCATCCTGGGGTGGTGCGGTTAATGGTATGATGACCTTATCCGGTGCGTGGGATAAATTACGTAACGACTACATATTACGCTTCCTGATTATGTCTCTGGCATTTTATGCGATGTCTACTTTTGAAGGTCCAATTATGTCCATCAAGACAGTAAACGCACTGTCTCATTACACTGACTGGACTATTGGTCATGTACACTCCGGTGCTCTGGGCTGGGTGGCTATGGTTGGTATCGGTGCTCTGTATCACATGGTTCCTAAAATTTTCCATACCCCAATGTATTCTCAGAAACTGATTAATATGCACTTCTGGACTGCCACTGTCGGTACTGTAATCTATATCGTTGCCATGTGGGTTTCCGGTATCATGCAGGGTCTGATGTGGCGTGCTTATGATGAGTACGGCACACTGGCTTATACTTTTGCAGAATCTGTAGAAGCTATGCACCCATACTACGCTATGCGTGCTATTGGTGGCGGTATCTTCTTACTGGGTGCAGTAATTATGCTGTATAACATTATTATGACTGTTCTGAAAGCCAAGAGCGAAGGTTCAGTTAAGGCGGCACAAACTGCTGCTGTAACAGCGTAAGGAGGAGTTTTAAAATGGCTTTTAATGATTCACAAGCAAATGAAAATGGCATGCAAAGCAAGGCCGAGAAAAATGTCTGGCTATTAGCTTTCCTTACCTTTCTGGTGGTGTCTGTTGCAGGTATCGTAGAGATTGTACCGCTGTTTTATCTTGACAGTACTTTACCTGCAAAAAATATCCCTGGTGTGGTCTGGAAAAGAGACGCTGGCCAGTCACTGGATGACTGGAAAGCCGGTGACGGGGTTCGCCCTCTAAAGCCTCTTGAACTGGCAGGCCGTGACATCTATCAGCGTGAAGGTTGTTATCTGTGTCATTCACAGATGATCCGTCCGTTCCGAGATGAGAAAGAGCGTTATGGTCACTATTCACTGGCTTCCGAGTCAATGTATGATCATCCTTTCCAGTGGGGTTCAAAACGTACCGGTCCTGATCTGGCTCGTGTGGGCAGCAAGTACTCCGATGAATGGCATAAGCAGCACCTTAAAGCGCCACGTTCAGTGGTACCAGAGTCTGTCATGCCAAATTATCCCTGGTTATTTGAAAATACCGTGGACGGAGAAACACTTAAAGCTCATATGCGTGGTTTAAGAACTGTGGGTGTTCCATATACCGATGCGGATATAGAAAGTGCGGCAAAAGTTACAGGTCGCCCTGAAATTGACGCTGTGGTTGCTTATTTGCAGGTACTTGGAACAATGGTTAAATTCCAGGAAGGAGTAGAGTACCGTGAGTAACAGCTCTTCAGGCACTAACGCTTATATTGAAGAGCATGCACAAGGTTATTTTCATACTGACTGGAGTGCAATGACTTCTCATGACTGGGCAGGGCTGTTAATTACAGTTGTGACCTTTGTCCTGATGGTTATTGCTTACTTCTACGTTTTTCGTCCAAAAAATAAAGATAAACTAGAACAGCAAAAATATATGCTGATGGACGAAAAATCCACAAATACGGAGAAAAAATAATGTCGGAACACGAGCATAATCCCTTTCCCGAAGAAGGTAATACCGGGCATATCTGGGATGATAATCTGAGAGAACTTGCCAATCCTGCCCCAAAATGGTGGATGATGGCCTTTTATGCCAGTATCGCATTTGTTATTGGTTATGTGGTTATATATCCAGCCATTCCACTGACTTCCAGTTTCACTAAAGGTGTCACCGGCTGGACAGCTATTGGTGAGTATAATGATGCAACAGCAGAAGTTGAAGCCATTCGTAAGCCGTTTGAAGATAAAATTGCCAAGCTGTCAGCCAAGGAAATCCTGGCTGATGCAGAGCTTTCTGCTTATGTAGAGGCCTCTGGCAAGGTTATTTTTGGTGATAACTGTGCGGCCTGTCACGGTACTGGTGGTGCGGGTAATCCAGGTTTCCCAGTACTGGCAGATGATGACTGGTTGTACGGTGGTACTATTGATCAGATTCAGACAACGATCACTAATGGCAGACAGGGTATGATGCCTAAAATGGGTGGTCAGCAACTGACTGGAGCCGAAATCGACAAACTGGCCAATGCAATTAATAATGGTTCGATAACCAAAGAACCTTTATTCACCAGTAAAGGTTGTATGGGTTGTCATGGTCCTGATGGAAAAGGTATGGCAGCGTTGGGTTCTGCTAATCTGACCGATGGTATCTGGCGCTTTAGTGAGCCGGATCAACTGGCATCAATTAAACACACTATTACTCATGGTGTTAATGATGCAAGCGATCCAGAAACCAGAAAGCCAAAAATGCCAACATTTAAAGATAAACTGTCTAAAGATACTATTAAAAAGCTGGCGGTTTATGTTTATAAGTTTGGTGGTGGCCAATAACGCTGCAATGTATTCATTTTTTGCATAGCTCTCGTAGAAAGGCGTTATCTTCGTATTCTACTCTCACGGTGTACCTGGGGGATGGTCACGTATTTATATGCGCTCACATCCTCCATGTGAATATAACACCGAACTGGCACAAAATCTAAATACGTTGAGGTGATATAATAATAAACATCGTATTTTGGAGTCCTGTTTAACGGCTTGAATGAGTTTTTTATGACCCTTTCATGATATAGGTCAACAGGATGTTGAGATAAAAACCTTATGATAAAGCTTTATTAAATTAGTACCTTAGAAAATTCTGTAAAGAGTGATAATGTACTGTCCTGGATGATATAGGAGTGTTCTTATGAATGATGCTGTATTTTGGGGGTCGTTAGCGGCTGTTGGCATCTGTGTTGTAATTATTGTTTATCTGGCTATTTTAGCGGTTAAAAAAATCAATACTGATCACAGTGAAGATTAAAAGGTTTTAAAGTAAAAAAAGAGAGGCTATGCCTCTCTTTTTTTTGTCTGGATTTCATGGTCAGATAAAAAAATATGTAACATAAGTTACTTATGATGTACTGATTTAAGCTATAATATCAGCATAT
>JALVAL010000567.1 GCA_027011205.1 Gammaproteobacteria bacterium | reverse complement strand
GCATTATAATTATTCATTTAAAAAGAATGTCCATATTACTGTTAGTAATGTCAATAAATGGTTAATAAAAAGTAAAAAAAATGTCAATTTTCAATAATTCTTAATAATATTTATGGTGGTTCATTTATTTATAGCAATATATGGAATTGTTTATTTTTCATCTATGGTCTGTTTTTGGCTAAATTATGCCCTGACTGTGTATCCAATACTACTAATGCATTGATACATAAAATATGCCTTATCAGGATAAATTTTTTCTCAAAATCAGCTTATCATCTGAAAGATAAACAGCCCCATAGATGATAGCATTTTTTTATTGATCAGGATCAATAAATCGTTAAGTATTCCGCCAGCTATTTTGAACCCTCCCTCCTGTTAATGGAATACATTGTTCAATTTGAACGGATTGTTCAATTTAAAAGCACTTCTTTCTGAACAACTTGAACCACTTAATACTTAAAAACCATTTAATAACAAATTTTTTTAAAAGTTTACAAACTAAGTTTATGATCTAAAAAAGAAATTATTAATCGGTATGATATTTGCTGTTTTAAGTTTGCAAAAAGGGGCATATTTAAATGTATTAATAGGCTCTGGTATTTTTGAGAACAGATATTTGTATTCGTATTTATAATAATGATTAAGTGGAGGAAACCTATGGGTATCCGAGCAACAAAAAAACGACTGATCGTTTCGGTTGCGATGGGTCTGGGGTTAGCACTGACTGTCAATGCACAGGCAGCATATAATTATCCTGATATTGGCCCACTGCCAGCTGTAAAGATAAACAAGAAAAAAGCGGAACTTGGTAAACGTTTATTTTTTGATCCCAGACTCTCCGGTGATGCGGCAATATCCTGTGCCCATTGTCACAATCCTGAAAAAGGTTATGCTGATGGTATGGCATTGTCTGATGGCTATCCGGGTAACAAACATTTCAGAAACAGTCCGACAGTTATCAATGCCGTTTATAAAAATCGCTGGAACTGGGATGGGCGTATTGGTACTAATCTGAATGATGTAACTCGCGGTATGATCACCGAAGATTATATTATGAACATGGATATGCGGATTATGCAGGAACGGGTCAAGCAGGATCCGGTGTATGTTAAAATGTTCAGGGACGCTGGTTATGGTGAGCCTTCCAATGGTTCCGTGCGTAAAGCGATTCCAGAATATCTAAAAACACTGACTTCTAAAAATGTTCCCTTTGATAAAAATAAAATGTCAGCGTCTGCTCAACGCGGAATGAAGCTGTTCAAGGGTAAGGCAGGCTGTATTCAATGTCATAACGGTTCTAACTTTAGCGATGGCAAAGCTCATAATACCGGAGTGGCAGAAAACTTTGATGTGTTTATGGATACTGATCGTCATCAGGCATTTCTTGCTTATAACATGTTTATGGGTAATGAGGATCGTATGAAACTTAAACGGGATCCTGGAGCACATATTCATCAGCATAGGGCAGATGGTTCTGATATGGGGACTTTTGTTACGCCTTCCTTAAGAGAACTGACTCATACTGCACCGTATATGCACAACGGAATGATTAAAACGCTTGACGACGTTGTTGCTTTTTATAATAACGGTGGCGGTGAAGATTCCAATAAAGACAGTCGCATTAAAAAACTGGGTTTAAATAATTCTGAACAGAAAGATCTGGTGGAATTTCTTAAAGCCCTTTCAGGAGATAAGCTGACCGGCAGTAAATATGTATGGACAGAAGAATACCCTGAAGAATATGAAGCGATTCAAAACTGGCGTCAAGTCAGAAATTAGCGTCCAGGAGAATTAAGATATGAAAAAATTGATTAAAACAGGCGCTTTATTAGCCAGTGCTGTTTCACTGGCAATACTATCAGGATGCGAAAGTGCAAGCGCTGATAAAGCGGAAGGATTTACGGGTAATCTGAGTCCAGTCTCTCAAGCCGCAGTGGCTGCCAAAGCATCAACAACAGGGATTCCTCCACTGGCTTCTTTACCGGATTCACCACCGGTTCCACCTGATAACAAGCAATCAGATGCCAAAGTGGCTCTAGGTAAATTATTATTTTTTGATCCAAGGCTGGGTGGTGATGCATCCGTTGCCTGTGCAAGCTGCCATGATCCGGCTCAGGGTTGGGCATGGGCAGAAGATCTGTCACGTGGTTATCCTGGAACGGTTCACTGGCGTAACAGTCAATCCATTATCAACTCCGGTTATTATCCAGGTTCTTTCTGGGCCAACTCGGTACCATCACTGGAAAAGCAGGCTCCATCTGCAGCTAAAGGTGGTGTGGCTGGTAATGGTGAAAACGACATTATGGAGTCACGACTTGAATTGATCCCTGAATATAGAAAACGTTTCAAGGAGGTATTTGGTGATGAGCATCCATTAATTGGTAATGCATGGCGAGCTATTGCTGCTTTTGAGCGGACACTAAATCAGACCGATACTCCTCTGGATCGTTATCTGAAAGGTGATAACAAGGCTTTGACTGCAGAACAGCTTCGCGGTAAAGCTTTATTTGAAGGCAAGGCTGGCTGTATACAATGCCACAATGGCCCTCTGGCTTCCAATATGGAGTTTTATAATATTGGTGTTCCACCGGCAAAACGCTGGGAAGAGGATGGTCTGGCGCAGATCACTTTCCGTTTTGAACTCTATGGTAAAGGTGCCAATGAAGAACTGTATCGTACGGCTAAAGCTGATCCTGGTGCTTATTTCAGGGGTAAAAACAACTGGGATTTAGGTAAATTCCGTACACCATCATTACGCTATACTATGTATACCGCACCTTATATGCATGATGGTGCGTTCTATACCCTGGATGAAGTGGTTGATTTCTATAATAAGGGTGGTTTTGATGAGGATGGACGTACTACCGGTTGGCCAAAAACCAAGTCGAAGTTAATCAAGCCTCTTGGATTAACGGATGATGAAAAATCTGATCTGGTTGCGTTTCTTGAAGCGTTTTCAGGAGATGAAATCCTGATGGATAAGCCTGAATTACCTGAATATGCGCCTCTGTTTACGTTAAAAGAACTTAAGGAAGCAAAGAAATGAGTGAAGTTAATACGATTGAGAAAGAGGCTCTGAGTGAAAAAGAGTCGGCACAGGCACATGGCAAGTGTATGCTGAATCGCCGTAAGTTCCTAATGTACAGCGGTAGTACAGCGGCAGCAGCCAGTACCATTTCCATTACCCTGTTTGCCGGTACTGCTCAGGCCGAGACACGGCAAGCCAGAGTGCAGGGATATCCCCGCAAAAAGATTGCTAACCTGAGTCAGTTAAAAGATCATCAGCCGGTCAGTTTTAACTATCCGGATGAGGGTAAAAATACTCAGGCCATGATAGTTAAAATGGGTGGGGTTCAGGCTGGCGGTGGTGTAGGTAGTCAACGTGACGTGGTTGCATTCAGTTATATGTGCACCCATCAGGGCGGGCCGTTACATAACACTTATAAACATGTGGGCGATCAGCGAGTAATGGGACAATGTCCTTTACACCTCTCCACCTACGATTTAAGAAGACATGGCATTATTGTTTCAGGTCAGGCCTACCAAAGTTTACCTCAGGTACTGCTGGAAGTGGAAGGTGATGATGTTTACGCTGTTGGTATTATGGGACTGTTGTTTGGTCGTCAAGATAACCTGAGCGCATAGGAGTAAAGAAATGACTATAGATTATTATAAACCCGAAGATCATGCGCCATTACCACCAAAGAATGCGGATGTTTTAACAACGGCCTGTGATCATTGTATCGTAGCCTGTGGTTATAAAGTATATCGTTGGCCGGTTGGTTCCAAAAATGGCGGCAAAAAAGCCTCTGAAAATGCTTTTGGCATTGATTTTCCATCCAATATGCTGCAATCATGGGTTGCCCCTACTCAACATAGTGTAGTAATTCATAAAGGTAAAAAACACAATGTTGTTGTCCTTCCTGATAAGGATACCAATTTTGTTAATACCAATGGTGATTCATCGATTCGAGGTGGCTTGCTGGCTCAGAAATGTTACAGCCCGGACCGTGAAACCAGAGATCGTTTAAAAACACCTCTGGTGCGTATTAATGGTAAATTACAACCGGTTTCCTGGGATTTTGCTATTGATGTGGCAGCACAGGTAGGACGTTATATTATTGATACCTATGGCGAAGCATCTTATGGTGTGAAAACCTATTCATATCAGTATATTGAAAACACCTATGCGATTACTAAATTTGCCTTGCGTCATGTTAATACGCCTAACTTTACTTTTCATGATACCCCGGCCAATGTGACCTCCACACCAGGTTTTCGGGATGCAGGTTTTGATAACTTCGGCCCCAGCTATGATGATTGGGGTTCTGCAGATACCTTGATGATTTGCGGTACTGACCCCTATGAAACCAAAACAGTTTTATTTACTCAGCATATTATGCCGGCTATAGCAAAAGGTATGAAAGTCATTGCCTTAAATCCACGTGAAACAGCAGGTATAGCCTATATTAACAAGATGGGTGGTTTGCAACTGGATGTCTTTCCAGGTTCTGACACTCTGGTTCTTGGTGCTATTTCGCGCATTATTATGCAAAATGGCTGGGAAGATAAAAACTGGATTAAAAACTGGGTTAATAATAAATGGGAATCCAATTCCGGTTTTGGTCAGGGCACCCGTAACACACCCTGGCAATGGCGTACAACCTGGGGTAAATTCCAGACCAAAGGCTATGAGGATTACAAGAAATGGAATCTCAGGCAAAAGGAATATGATCCTGAATATGCAGCTAAAAAAGCCGGTGTAGATGTCAAAAAACTGTATCAAGCTGCAGAATGGCTGGCCAAACCGGTAAATGGTAAGCGTCCCAAAACATCTATTGGTATTGAAAAAGGATTTTACTGGTCAAACAATACTGGAAATACTAATGCAATTAGTACATTGGCAACCATTTGCGGAACCGGTGGTCGTCCTGGTCAGGTTGTAGGTCGTTTTGGTGGACACCAGCGCGGTGGTCAGGGCGGCGGTGGCTACCCTCGTAACAAGTCCGCACAAAAAGTACCTGGACGTCGTCGTCAGGCGCTGGATACGGATCGCTGGTTATATTCTGGACATACCCGCATGGCTCATGTTGTTGGCACCACCTGGATTCAGTCTATGGCCGGATCTCAGGCAATGGCGGCCAAATTTGAAGAGCTGGTGGTGAAAAACTCCAACCAGGTTCGTTCAAATAATAAGCAGGACGTTATTGATACTTTGAAAAAACGGGCTGATTCAGGTGGTATGGTTGTCATCGACCAGGATATTTATCTGCGTGACCCTATTGGTGCTAAATTTGCAGATATTATTTTCCCTGCAGCGACCTGGGGCGAAGAAGACTTTTTACGTGCCAATGGTGAACGTCGCCTGCGTCTGTATCAGAAATTTAATGATGCACCCGGTGAGGCCAAACCAGACTGGGAAATTATTTCCATGCTGGCCCGTAAGATGGGCTATGATGGTTTTGACTGGAAAAACTCCAACGATGTTGCAGAAGAAGCTTCCCGCTTTAGTCGTAATAGTCGTAAAGCCTTTCATATGGTTAAAGTGGCCGCTCATATTGAAGGAAAGACTTTGCATCAGAAAATGCGTGAATTTGGTACCGACGGTATTCAGGGACCTGTTATGTATAATTACAAAACGGGCAAGCTGTATGGTACCAAACGTCTGCATGATAC
>JALVAL010000566.1 GCA_027011205.1 Gammaproteobacteria bacterium | reverse complement strand
GGGGATAGTAGAGTGAGGGGAATGCCTCCCAAAGGAAGGGTGTAATACTTTATTATTAAGTCCTAAAATACATTCCATTGTTTTTTGTGCGCCTTGTGAAAAATAAATTTGTCGTGTATCTTTGCAAGGCTAAAGAATACTGTTTAAAGAACACTGTTTATTGCAGATTGTGTTTTTGAACAAGCGTTGTTATAGCTTGCTTTCCAGACACACTGAAATAAGATTATTAAGCGATATATTTGTTGGTAGAACCAACTTTACCTTAAGGGAGAAAACCGTGCCTAAAGTCAAGATCTATGATACTCCGATGCTGGATGAGCTGGAAAATGGTGAATGGCCAAGCTTTATCAGCGGCATTAAGCGTTTAAGAGACGACCATCCAAGTGAACGTATCAATTCAATGGTGAATGGCCTGCTGGGTCAGCTGGAACATTCCTACGAAACTCGTATGGGCTGGTGGAAAGGTGGTACCGTGTCTGTATTTGGTTATGGCGGCGGTATTATTCCACGTTTTTCAGAAGTTGCAGAACATTTTCCGGAATCTAAAGAGTTTCACACGGTGCGTGTTCAGCCGCCGGCAGGTAACTTCTATACAGCGGACATCCTGAATGAACTTGCGGATGACTGGGAAGAGTATGGTTCCGGTTTGCAGACTTTCCATGGTCAGACCGGTAATATTATGTTTATCGGTGCAACGACTAATGCCATGCAGCCTTTCTTTGATAAAGTAAATTCTTATGGCTGGGATCTGGGTGGTGCCGGACCCTGTGTGCGTACTTCAATGGCCTGTGTCGGTGCGGCACGTTGTGAACACTCCTGTACTAATGAGCATGGTTTAATGCGCCATCTGGTGAATGAATTCCAGGATGACCTGCACAGACCAGCGCTGCCGTATAAATGGAAGATTAAAGTATCCGGTTGTCCAAATGACTGTACCAATGCGATTGAACGTGCCGACATGGCTGTGATTGGTATCTGGCGTGATGACATGAAAGTGGATCAGGCAGAAGTTAAAAAGTTTGTTGAAGCCAAAGGCCGGGATTATGTGATTGATAATGTCACTGACCGCTGTCCTTCCAATGCTATCAAACTGAATGATGATAATACTCTGGAAGTTAATAATCAGGAATGTGTGCGCTGCATGCATTGTATTAATGTGATGACCAGAGCACTGGCACCTGGTGATGACACCGGTGTAACCATTCTGATTGGTGGTAAGCGGACCCTGAAAATTGGTGACATGATGGGTACTGTTGTTGCCCCCTTTATGAAAGTGGACACCATGGAAGAAATCGAAGCACTGGTTGAACTGACTGGTGAAATGATTGATTTCTTTGCTGAAAATGCCCTGGAACATGAACGTACCGGTGAAATGATTGAGCGTATTGGTCTGGTTAATTACCTGGAAGGAATTGGTCTGGAACTGGATCCAAACATGGTCAGTGAACCCCGTCAGTGTTCCTATGTCCGTATGGATGGCTGGGATGAAGAAGTTAAGAAATGGTATGACAAAAAAGCGGAAGCGGCTTCTGCCTGATTTATTTGTAGCCACATACATACTATGATAGAAAAAGCCACTCAGAGAAATCCGAGTGGCTTTCTTATCTAATCCTGTTGGATCGCGCTGTTCACACACTTCAATTGGAGTATCCACAAATATTTCTATAAAGTCACCCTGCTTGGAGGATGTTACGGACTCTGTCACGATCAATACGATATGGGCTGATAAAGGCAGTAAGAGCTATAACACCAGCTTGAGTAAAAATTTGTAACTACTCAGCATATTCATCTTTTGCCCGATTTCATCGTTATTTTCGTACTCTACCCTCAAGGGGCACCTGGAAATGGTCACATATTTATATATGCTCACATTTTCCGTGCGCCTCTTTGAGGTAGCGAAGCTATTGTGCCTTGAACTCAGACAAAATCTAAACATGCTGAGTAGTTACAAAAATTTCAGCTAGAGCGCCTATACGACGGATATTTTCCTCACGATCAATAGCAGAAAATCCCAGTCCAAAACGTTTGGCAAACTCTTTGCCATGAGTATCCTGCAGCATTCCCGGGTCTGCATTAAATCCATGGCGAACATTATCCCCATCCAGTACTACCGTCTGGATATTAGATTGGTGAAGCATATGATCAAGTGTGTTTGCAATAGTGCTCTTTCCTGAACTGCTTAATCCGGTAAACCAGATGACACATCCTTTGTGATTATTTTTTGCTTCACGCATATCTCTGGAAACCCGGTGTTCATGCCAGGTAACATTGGTGTCATTGTTCATAGTAAATTCTAAATAATAAATTAAAAGGGTAACCACTCAGCATAATGTTGAACTCCATAAGAGTATCCGCCTATAGGGGCAGTGTTTACGGGGTTTATGAAAACAGGGATGTTTTCGTAAAGCGATACACGGAGGTACTTGAGCGTCCCCGGAAATACTGCCCCTATAGGCAGATACGGTAATTTATGCTGAGTAGTTACTTAAAAGGTTACATATTGTAATGAAGATTTAACAGTCTGGATATGATTTTCTGAAGAAACCTTATAAAAGTGCTTAACTGAGTTGTTTGAAAGATTTAATCTGATCCAGACGAAGGGAAATTTTATTTTGTGCGTTATCAATAGCCAGTAAAAATTCACCTTCTCCTTTACGGCTAATAATATCGTAAGGCTGGATAATTAAACTGAGAGTTGTATTGTTTTCCCGGACATAAATTTGCAGATGCTTCTTATGCATAATGGCCAGTTCCAACTCACTATGCATTTGACAGGAAATGCTCTGATATTGAGGGAGTGTCATAGGGTTTCCAGTTTTATATAATTTCTCTGTTCAAAGCGCGGAGTGCAGATACATAAAAAAATCAGTTCTTCGGTGCCATGATTTTCAATTTTCTGGGCGGTATCCGCTGGAATAACGACCGTATCCATAGGCTGCACTTCCCGGACCGCTTCATAATTAATGGATACCCGACCTCTACCCTGTATAATAACATAGCGTTCTATAGTATCTTTAACCGCATGCAGCTGAGTTGTTTCACCGGGAGCAACACTGGCCTGAGCTATGGAGCATTTCGGACTTGAGGGCGTATTTAACAGCTCGATAATATGACAGCGCTCTTCAGTGCTAAAGCC